>NZ_DBKJ01000039.1:24756-29743 GCF_002297325.1 Treponema sp. UBA753
TCTAAATGCATATATTGCAATCATTTAGAAATTGCTAACCGAGTTTGCTATGCAAACATCGCCGGATTCTTCCCGGCAATGACAAATTATTTCAGTTCAAGACCGATGCTGAACGCTTTTCCTGCAAAGTCGCCGAGCTTAAGATAATGCTGGTTTACAGGATCATAAGAAATCGGATTCAGCTTTTTCACGTCAACTTTTCCGTTTGAATCAAGAACCGAATCGTCAATGCTCACGTTCACAATTTGTCCAAAAAGATGGCTTGTCTTTTCATCGTAGCTTATGAGATTGCACTCAAGCGCAAACGGAAGTTCTCTGATAAGCGGAGCGTCAACAAATTCCGACTTTTCTGCATGGAATCCCGCCTTTGCAAATTTATCAGGCGTATTATTTGCAGAAACAAGCCCGACGTAATCACATTCCTTTGCAAGCTCCGCAGTTCCCACGCTAACCGTAAACGCCTTGCGCTCAAGGATGTTTTTTACAGTTTTGTGAGACGCGCTCAGGCAAAGTCCTATTTCCTTTTCATCGCTGATTGCGCCCCAGGCTGCGTTCATTGCGTCCGGAGTTTCGTCATTGCCGTAAGAAGCCACGATAAGCACCGGCATAGGATAAAGCCATTCTTTTGCACCAAAATTCTTTCTCATAATTCCTCCAAAAAAATCAAATAGAAAATATCAATTTTCGATTTGATTTTTTAGCATATTCGCAATGAAATGAGAATATGCAGTTGATAATAAAGTTTGCAACGCAAACTTTTATGTCGAATGTCGAGTTTTTATAAAAATAGCTACTAAACAGTTATTTCTATGCTAACAAGGCTGTCATTGCCGTGCTTGACACAGCAATCTACTGGAAATTTTCAATAGATTATCAACCGAGTTTCTTTCAGAAACATCGCAGGGTCAAGCCCGATAATGACAGTTGCAAAATTCGATATTTAACCTTTTATTTAATATACAAAAAATTTTGCGGTTTGACATTAAGTATTTAAGGTTGACCGGCGGTATTTTTTTTATGATAATCAGCCTTATGAAAAACAATGTGATTCTAATTGGAATGCCTGGAGCCGGAAAAAGCACAGTCGGTGTTGTGCTTGCAAAACTCTTGAATTATAAATTTGTTGACAGCGATATTGTGATTCAGCAGAAAATGAAGAAAAAACTAAATGAGCTGATTTTAGGGCAAGGCGAAGAATATTTTAAAAAGATTGAAAATAAAATCAATTCTGGCTTGAATGTAAAAAAATGTGTTGTTGCTACAGGCGGAAGCGTTGTTTTTGGAAAAGAAGCAATGGAGCATTTAAAAAAAATTGGAACGGTTGTTTATTTAAAAGTGGACTTTGATTCCCTTGAAAAACGTCTTGGAGATTTGGATAAAAGAGGAGTTGTACATAAACCTGGAGAAACTCTTATGGACATTTTTAATGAGCGCGCTCCTCTTTATGAAAAATATGCGGATATAATTATAGATGAAACTAATTTAGAAATATCTCAAGTTGCAAGGAAAATAGAAGCCGCTATTTTTAGAGGCTATCTTAGTCCCAAGGTAATGCACCATTCCAAACTGGAATTCATGCTTCCGCCGAAAACTAAATTTCCAAGGAGAGTGTGAAGCACAAGATAAAGTTCTCCGCCAGCTTCAAATTTTTTGTCTGCAAAAAGTTTTTCCGAAGGCGAGTTTTGGTCAATAAACGGATCATAACTTGAGCTTACCGCGGCTTTTGCTTCTGCTACGGCGAGCAACGGAAGTCCTGCAATATTTGTTATTTTCTGCCTAAAAGAAATTCCTGCAATTGCAAAGTCGCGCCGCAATGTTCCTGTAGGATAGCCGCTCATTCCGTCCGCGCCGCCAAAGTTGCAGTATCCGGAATTTAGCTCGTAAGGAAATCTGTTGCTGCAGAAAACAGAAGAAAGCCCAATTGAGTTTTTTTCGTCCGCAAGCTCAAATCTTTTTTCTGCAGAAAACCTAAAGTCGTAAATTAAATCATTTTGCATATCGTCTGTTTTTCCGCCGAAGTTAAATATGGATTCCACTTTTCCGCCGTAAAGACAAGCGTAATCGTTGTGCAGAGTTGTAAAAATAATTTCGCTGTGAAGATAGCTTGTGTTGTGCCATTTTTCTGTTGCGATTAATTTTTCTGCAGAATGCGCGATGCCGGCTTTTGCTGTAAAATAATCTGTGTGCCTGAACCTTATTCCGCCGAAAATTTCAATTCCTCTGTCTTCCGCAATCGTTCTGTCGTTAAAATAAATATTTGTCGCCGGGGAACAGCTTCCGTATTTGAGTGAATTTTTAAAGTCAAGGCTTAATATGTTGTCTTTAAAATCCGCCAGCTTCGGGAAAAATTCAGTTTCAAAAATTATTGTGTTTCCGAACGAAAGCCTAAAAAGGGATTCAATTGGAGCGCGCAAAAAAACTCCTGCTGTAAAATTTGGATCTACAGAAAGATATTTTTGAGGCTTGTAGCTTGCAACTGAAACAGATGAAGTTCCTGTAAAAAAAATCTGATTCATCTTTTGGTCGTAGTGGTTCGCAAGAATTTCAAGAGTTGCGGACTTGTTTTCGTTTTGGCTTAAAGAATAAGTGAGCGATGAAAGATGATAATGTTCCTTAAGCCTGCCTAGTTTTTTTGTAAGCTGCTTTTTGGTTTTGTCATCAAGTTTCTGCCCAAGGAATTTTTCAAATTCTTTTTCCGCGGGAATTGGAACTGGCTTTAAAAATGAAATATCTTTTACAATAATTTTATCTATAGAAAAATCCGGCATTTTGTTGTATTCGCTTTCACGGTTGTAGTCTAGTTTTTCAAGTGTTCTTCCGGCTGATTCAATTTGCCTTGCAATCTGCGAAATTTTATCTTTGTTCTGTTGAACGCAAATTTCTCCTGCTCTTACAATTTGATGTGGCTTCATAAAATCAAATGTGCTGAATTCTGAAAGATCTGGACGCAAAACAATGTCCGCATAGCTGTACTGTTCAACTGCGTTAGAAGAAATAATCAAGTTGAAAATCTGCACAGCTACAGAATAAAAGTCAGAAAGAGTTTCTGGAGGAGTGTCAACAATGCTTGCAACGTCCATTGAAATTACAATGTCTGCGCCCATTTCCCGCGCAAACTTAACCGGAAGATTGTTTCTAAGTCCGCCGTCCATTGAATACAAGCCTTTTTTTACTTGAGCTGGCGTAAAAACTGCTGGAATAGAAATGCTTGCTCTTACCGCGTTTACGAGAGAGCCGCTTTTAAATATCAGCTCCTTGCCTGAAATTGCGTCTGTTCCAATTGCCCTGAACGGAATCGGAAGCTTGTCAAAATCTGTAACTGGAAGAATTTTGCTAAGGTGATTGCTAAGCTCGCAAATAATCTGCTGGTCGCCTATGATTCCAGGAGCTGAGCCAAATTTTCCGTCTGCAATTGAAAACGAAAGAGTTATGCCGTCTGTTTTTTTTGAAAATGCTTCGGGCGGAATTTTTTCTGGAGTGGAAGGGCGTTCGTTTAGAATCGTCATAAAATCCATGGACAAAAGCGTTTGCCTGATTTGCTTTGGAGTGTAGCCCGCAGCGTAAAGTGAACCAATAAGCGCGCCCATGCTTGTTCCCAAAACCATGTCCGGGCGGATTCCTTCATTTTCTAATGCTTCAAGAAGCGGAATTTCTGCAAGCCCTTTTGCACCGCCTCCGCTTAGAACTAGCGCAATCTTTGGATTTTTTGCAAATGAAAAGCTGAATGAAAAAATTGAAAGTAAAACCGCCGATACAACAGATTTAAAACTCATGTCAAAAGAATAGCATTTAGTAGAAAAAAAATCAAAAAAATGCCCTCAAATGCTGACAAATAAAATATTTTGAATCATAATTATAATATACTGTCATTCTTTATGCGGAAGATCTCCGGGTCAAGCCCGAAGATGACAAGGAAACTGTTAATGCGGATTATCCGGTCGAGCCAGATAATGACATAGGATCAAGCCGGATAATGACAAGAAAACTGTCATTCCCATTCTAAAACACAACTGTCATTCCCGTGCGGCGACACGGGAATCTCTAACAAGGAGGAATCTTTATGAAAAAGCTAATTTTTTCTATTTTACCAGCATTTTTATTCGCATTTATTTCGTGCATGAACATGAGCTCTGGCTCTGGCGAAAACGGCTCTGTTCGTATTGCCTTGCCGGGAAGCGAGCGCGCCACATACACTTACAGCAGCAGCAACGCAAAAAAATACATTGTGCGCCTTTATAATGACGACTTTGACCAAACAGAAGAAGGAACTGTGGGGGGGGGTAATAGAATTTCCTGACCTTGAGTCTGGAAAATACACTGCCACAGCCGAAGCCTGGAACACAGACGAAAACATCCTTGAAGGCAGCGGAAGTACAAAAATTACCGTAAGTGCCGGCGAAACTTCCGAATGCAACATCAAAATGATTCTTGAGGGACAAACCGCGTACTATTCACAGTACATGATTCTTACGGATTATAACAACACCAAATATATCTACGACTACAAAACGGTTCAAAAAGCTTCAACAGGCTTTACTTTAGGAGATTCCTATAATGCCGTGGAAGATAACAACGGACAAGTCTACCATATAAAAGACAGCAATTTATATAAGGACAATGAATCTGTTTTACAGATTAGCAACACATCAAATCTTATAAAAAATCCTCTTTATTATGACAATACAACAAATACATATTGGATTGGTCTCGAAAATGTCTGTAATTTCTATTTACAAAATTCTGTCAACAGTTACGATACTAGCATTACTCGGCATATTCTTGCTTTAAAAGGTGAAAGTTTTTTAAACTTTGCAATTCAAGAAAATAAAGCTTACCTTGTATATATAGAAAAAGGTGACCCTATTGCAAATATCAGATATTATACAAAAGATGAAAATGTAAGTTTAACAAAACAAAATGGAATTCAACTTTCAACTATTGGAGTTTCCGGCGAAGTTACAGACATGGCGGTTCTTGAAGACGGAAC
>NZ_DBKJ01000033.1:0-43315 GCF_002297325.1 Treponema sp. UBA753
CACTTTCGCGAATGGCAGTGAATACAGCGTAAATCAATCTAAAGGAATGTGGATGCTTTCATTCAATAAAAATGTGATGATGCGGAATTCCTGATATGATTGTGTTTTTAAAGGTTCTAAAATTCTTTCGGACATTACAATCGGAGACTTTTGGGGAATTCAAAACTATATTCCAGAAAAAGATGATGACAAAGGATATTCTATCTGTTTTTTAAACACTGATAAGGGGAAAAAACTTTTCAAATCTGTAAAAAGTTCACTTTTTGTTGATGAAATAAAAAATTACGACTGTAAAAGATTTAATACGCAACTTTTATATTCTCTCAAGCTTCCAAAAAATCGCAAAAAATTTATTTCGATCTGCTTAAAAAAGGGGTTTGATGTTGCATATAAAAAATATGTCAAAGTGAAGTTTCCAGTTAGAGTTTACTATGCTTGCCGACGGTTTGGAGGAAAAATCTTACGAAGATTAGGACTTAGAAAATGAAAATTGGAATAATGACTTGCTGGCAACCAGATGATAATTATGGTACTCAGATTCAAGGATTTGCACTACAGAAATACCTTGAAAAAATTGGTAATGATGTTTTTTTGATTCAGTATCATAGATTTGATGATATTTTAACTATAAAACGACCTTTTTGGAAAATTCTAAAAGGTTTGAATCCCTATTTGTTGATGCGTTTTATTAAGAACAAGTTGGATTCTAAAAACCAAAAAAATGAAACTTCTTTACATAATCGCAATGCTCCAGAATTCAGAAAGAAATATCTTCATTTATCACAAAATTATTATACATTCGATGAATTAAAGGAATCTCCTCCAAAAGCGGATGCTTATATTGTCGGAAGCGATCAGGTTTGGAATATTCAGTATTTACAGAAAAATAATCTGAACGCACATTTTTTGAATTTTGGAAAAAGTGAAACAAAACGGATTTCTTATGCTGCAAGTTTCGGTTTTTCAGAAGATAAATTGAATGAAAAATTTGCGATGGCAGTAAAACCTTTGATTTCCCACTTTGATGCTATCAGTGTACGAGAAAAAAGCGGTCTTGAAATCTTAAAGAAAATCGGTATCAAAGATGCTGTTCAGGTATGTGATCCAACTTTTCTTCTTACACCTGATGAATATCTTGAATTTTTCAAAGATGAAAAAGTTGTATTGCCAAAAAAAGAATATGTATTTGTATATGAACTTTCTGCAAGCTCATCTTTGGATATTAAAAAGATAAAAACATGGGCGTATAAACAGGGGCTTGATGTTGTATATGTAACAGGTCACGGAAAGTGTACTTCGGAGAAGAGAATATTTCCATCAGTACCGCAGTGGGTTAAATTTATAGCAAACGCAAGATATGTAATTACTAATTCTTTTCACGGAACAGTGTTTTCTCTTTTCTTTCATAAACCAGTTGCTGCCTTTTCTTTAAAAGGTTGTGCAAAAACTACAAATTCAAGGCTTGATACGCTAAATATGATGGTAGGACGGAATTTGACAATTCATAAAGCTTATGACTTTGAAAAAACTCTTTTGTCCAATTTTGACTGGAATTTTTTTGAAATACAAAAAAAAGAACTAAGAGAGAGAGGCATAAATTTTCTTTCAAACGCTTTAGTAGGGAAATAAATATATGTTGTATTGGTTGGATTAAGATATTCAAAATCAAATTCATAAAGGAATAAATAGATTACTTGAAATAATAAAATAATTGCAAGGAGGCACACTGAAAAGACAATTGATTTTTGATAAAACAACGGTATTTTCCTGTTGTTTTATAAGTTCTTTGACATTTCTATTTTTGATTTTACTGAGGCGAAAACGGAATCTTGTGCTATACTGTAACAGAAAATATTTGTATATTTATTACAGGAGGTATGTAATAAAAACTTTGTCTAAAATAGCGTCAAAGTTTTTATTCACAAGTTTGCGTTGCAAACTTTTTTATAAACTTCAATTTCCGCTGGAAACTTGCGTCGCGAGTTCACTTTGTTGCGAAATTGTGCAAAAAGTCAAATCGGAAATTGATATTTCCTCATTGACTTTTTATTGGAGGTTGATATGCGCGTGCTTTCAAAAGAGTATCAGGAACATTTGAAAAAGAATGAAGTTTATCAGTTTATTGTAAATCATCCGAAGCCTGATTTTAAGGAACTGGATAAAGAATGTGATGATTTTGAATTATGGATTTCAAATGTACATAAAAAAGAACGTTCAAAGTTGAAGGAGATTTCTAAAAAGTGATTGTTGAATTCTCGGTTTTAGACACAGACGATTTTTCAATTGAGCATATCTTTGATTCTTCGGAGAATGAGTCCTTGATTGCTGACTTTTGTGCACTGAATGGAGCAGAAGGGCTTGAAAATTACCTGAAAAATCAGGCTGCATCAGATGAAAAAGACTTGAACGCAAGAACGTATCTTGTAAAAGATAAAGTTTCGGGTGAACTTGCGGCTTATTTTACTTTGCGGAGCGGACTTATAACAATTCAAGTCTTTCATGAAAGTTTTGATACAATTCCTGCTGTTGAGCTTTCTAATTTCGCAGTGAATAAGAATTATCGTAACAATCATCCTGAGACGGCAAAAATCGGAGCATTTATACTAAGACGTTTTATCATTCCGCTTTGCCAGACGATGAGCAAATACATTGGGCTTGCTTCTCTTTATATTTATGCTCTCCCAGATGAGAAACTGATTGAGCATTATACGAAACTGGGGTTTACACGCCTTCCAAAAAAGCAGGAAAAATTCGTTCAGAACCATATAAAGCCAAAATATGACGAAGACTGCGTGTTCATGTTCCAAAATCTATAAGCATTAGCCTCTCTTAAAATTCAAAAATAGAAATCAGATAAAATCAATTCTCTTTTCAGCTAGAATAAATGGCTGGAACAATTCAAACAAAATATTCACATTACGACTATCTCATCGTAGGCTCTGGCTTGTATGGGGCGACTTTTGCCAATCTTGCTGCTAAAGCCGGGAAAAAGTGCCTTGTCATAGACAAACGTCCGCAGCTTGGCGGAAATGTTTACTGCGAGGATGTTGAGGGAATCCATGTCCACAAGTATGGCGCGCATATCTTCCACACCTCAAACAAAAAAGTCTGGGATTTTGTGAACAGCTTTGTTCCGTTCAACCGCTACACAAACTCGCCTGTCGCAAACTTCCGTGGAAAACTTTTCAACCTGCCGTTCAACATGAACACTTTCTACCAGATGTGGGGCGTAACAACACCTGCGGCAGCGATGGCAAAAATCGAGCAGCAGAAAAAGGAAAGCGGAATCACCGAGCCCAAAAACCTTGAGGAGCAGGCAATAAGCCTTGTGGGGCGCGACATCTACGAAACTCTTATAAAGGAATACACCGAAAAGCAGTGGGGACGCAAATGTACGGAGCTTCCGTCTTTCATCATAAAGCGGCTTCCGGTACGGTTCACTTTTGACAACAACTATTTCAACGACGCATATCAGGGAATCCCAATCGGCGGCTACAACAGACTTGTTGACGGACTTCTTGCCGGAATCGAGACGAAAACGAACGTTGACTATTTTACAGACCGTGAGAAATGGAACGGCATTGCGGAAAAAATCGTTTTCACAGGAAAAATCGACGAGTTCTTTGGCTACAAGGTTGGAAAGCTTGAATACCGAACAGTCCGCTTTGAGACAGAAACTCTTGACGTTCAGAATTTCCAGGGAAACGCGGTTGTGAACTACACAAGCCACGGCGAGCCGTTTACAAGAATCATAGAGCACAAGCATTTTGAGCCGGAAAATCCTGCATATTCACAAAATAAAACAGTAATCTCAAAAGAATACTCAACCGAATGGCACGAGGGAGTCGAACCCTTCTACCCGGTGAAAGATGCGAAAAACGCAGAAGTCTACAAGAAATACAAGGAGCTTGCAGAAGCCCAAGACAAAGTGATTTTCGGCGGTCGTCTGGCGGAATACAAATACTACGACATGGACGATGTGATTGAAAAGTGCATGAAAGACTGGGAGGAAGAAAATGAAAGGTAAAGTAACTCTGAACAAAGACAATTGCAAGATCCTGATATGCTGCCACAAGCCTTGTGAGCTTCCTCCTAATCCGGACGGACTGTTTCTGCCTATTCAAGTAGGAGCGGCAATCAGCAATGTTGATTTGGGAATGCAGCGTGATGACCAAGTGAACGGCGAACCATGCGACAACATCAGCGCAAAGAACAAAAGCTACTGCGAGCTTACAGCTCTTTACTGGGCATGGAAAAACATAAAGAAACTTTATCCTAATCTTGAATATATCGGTCTGAACCATTACAGAAGATATTTCAGTTTTGACAAGAAGAATTGTTTTGATGATGCAGTAGTTCTTCCTGAAGACGAAGTGAAGAATTACAGTTTTGACAAGACGAAATTGGAGAAAATCCTCTCAAAATATGATGTGATGATGGCAAAGTCGAGAGTCTATCCTTATTCATTGGAAGTTGACTATTCGGTATGCCATGTTTCAGAAGATTTACGCACTTTAAAAAAGATAATACATGAGAAATATCCTGAATACGACAAGGATGTTTATAGTGTGATGACCTGCGGATGTAGGTTATCACCCTATAACATGACTGTCATAGGGTGGAATGACTTTGACGCGTACTGCACATGGCTGTTCAATATACTTTTTGAGGCTGAAAAAAAAATCGATATATCAAAATATAATGCTGTTCAGGAACGCATTTTTGGATACATGGCGGAACGGCTTTTTAATGTATGGGTACGACATAATATAAAAAAGATGAAACTTCTAAATATCTTGAAATTTGTTGATGCAAAGACTCATTCTGGATTATGGCAATTTGCTTATCTGTTGAGAAATAAATTCTTGGGAAACATTTCTTTGATTGGAATGACGAAATTTTCTGAGGAATATTATGTAAAAATACTGATGTATTGAAAATCTAGGAAATTAATAATGGACGTTTCAATCATAATCGTAAACTACAACACAAAAGAGCTGACAAGAAACTGCCTGAAATCAGTCTTTGAGCAGACAAAAGATATTTCATTTGAAGTTATCGTTTCGGATAACTGCAGCAATGACGGCTCCGTTGAGATGATAAAATCCGAATTTCCGCAAGTGATTCTTATAGAAAACAATGCGAATCTAGGATTCGGGGCGGCAAATAACCGTGGACTAAAAATTGCGAAAGGAAAATACATTTTCTATCTGAACAGCGATACGATTTTGCTGAACAATGCCGTAAAGATTTTTTTTTGCTACTGGGAAAATTCTTCTGAAAAAGAAAAAATCGGGGTTTTGGGTTGTAACTTATCGGATGATAAAGGAAACTGCATACATTCTTGGGGGAAATTTCCGACATATAAAAATATTTTTAAATCTCTTTTTTATTGCCTTTCTGTTTCGTATGGAATGAAAAAAATTTGGAAATTCTTTTTTAAAAAAATAGGCATAATAAAACCTTTTTATGGCAACGTTGAATATATTACTGGCGCAGATAATTTTCTTTTGAATAATACAGACGCATTTTTTGATGAAAGATATTTTATGTATTTTGAAGAATCTGATTTGCAACTGAAACTTAAACATAAAGGAAAATCTAGTGTTTTAATACAAGGTCCTCAAATCATTCATTTTGAAGGTGCATCTTCAAAAGATAAAAATGAAAATTCTATGAATTATGATTTTCAAAAAAAATCAGTTGTGCTTTATTGGACGTCTTGCTGTAAATACGCTGAGAAAAATCTTTCAAGTGAAATGAAATTGTACTGTTTAAAAAGAATTCTTTTGTTTATATACAATTTGAAAAAAAACAAAAAATCAAAATCTCTGTTTTTAGAGGCTCTGAAATGACTATATATATTTTTTTCTTGTTTTTTTTACTTTTTTTTGCCGGTCGCTACAGTGTAAATAATAAGTATCTTTCAAAAAATTTACGGCTGATATTTTCTTTTGTGCTTATACTCTTATTTGCTGCGCTTAGATTTGATGTAGGATATGATTATCCAAATTATTGGCATTCAATTTTTCCAGATTTGAATAAAGATGAAGTTTACCGTTGGGAACTGTTTCCACGTTTTCTAGCTTTTTATTGTAACGAGTATAAATGTCCTTGGATGTTTTTTATTATTACAAGTGTTTTTGCATATTCTCTTGTTTATTATGGAATAAAGAAGTATTCCATTTCTTATTTTGAATCAACAGTAATTTATATCTCTTTATTTTTTTTGAGCGGATTAAGCACAGTTCGCCAGACTGTTGCAGTTTCTATAGTATTTTATTCTGCCAAATACATATTTGAACGTAAAATGCTTAAGTACATAGTTTTATGCATATTTGCATGTTTGTGGCATAAATCCGCTTTAATAGCAATTCCGATTTACTTTATTTACAACTATATAAATATTGCATTCTCTGTGATTTTCTTATCTATTATTTTAATTTCAAAGTTTTTTATTTTCAAAAAACTAAAAGAGCTAGGGCTTATGTTGTCTTACCTTGATGCATTGGAAAATTTAAAAGGCGGCTCTCTTATGAAGTATTTTTATATTTTAATTACTATATATTTGATTTTTATATCCTTGATTACCGGAACTTACAACAAGTCAAAACGTTTTTTTTCTATATTCATTTTGGGATTTTCTTTTCCACTAATTTTCGGTGGACACATGGGATTGCGATTTTCTGAGTACTATAACATTTATCTTTGTTTTGTCTATCCTGTTGTTTTTAGCAAGTTTAAAATAAAAGAACGGGCTTTAAACTTAATAATTTTCTATTTTGTCTTTATATTTACATTGCGTATTTCTGCAAGCAATATTACTCGTTCTCCATATATTCCTTATCAGTCAATACTTTTTATTAATAAGACGGATTTTACAAATTTAAAATCATTTAGATATAACTAAAGAGGAAGCTGTTTTAATATGAAAGTTCTGTTTATTTCCAAAGACTTTAAACAGTCTCAGTCTAATGGCGGTTTTGTAGTATCAAAAAGAAATTATGATTTATTCTTAAAACTGTTTGGTAAAGACAATATTGATTTATATGTTTTTCCAGTTCCAACATTTGTATCAAAAATAAAAGGACTTTTATTTAACCGTGATTACGGAATTACAAAAAAGATAGAGAATGAAATAAAAACGAAGATAAGCAGAGGAACATATAATTATGTATTTTTCAATTCTTCGTTATTTGGAAATCTTATTGAATACTGTAGAAACGGTGGCATCAAGACAATTACATTTTTTCATAACATTGAAAAAAAATATTATCACGATGTGTACAAATATAAAAAATCAGTTTCAACATATTTCTTTTATAAATATGTATCACGACTTGAAAAAAAATCATGTTTATTTTCAGACTGCAAAATTGTTTTGAATGAAAGAGATTCTGAAAAAATGCAAAAAGAATATTCTGTTCTGCCGGAATTGATTTTGCCTATTAGCATGGATTCTCATATCAATTTGACAAAATTCAATAACTCAAAAAAAGGAAAATGCGGTTTTATTGGCTCTGATATGTTTGCAAATAAAGACGGTATGTCATGGTTCATTAAAAATGTACTTCCTCACATTAACAAGCAATTTGTTGTTGCTGGTTCTATATGTGATTACTTAAAAGAGAGATTGTCAGCAAATTATGAAAATTTGGAAATGTTGGGGCATGTGGATAATGTTGATGATTTTTATAATTCCGTTGAGTTTGTTGTATCACCAATATTTCTTGGTTCTGGAATGAAAACAAAATCTGTTGAAGCTTTGTCTTATGGAATTCCAATAATAGGAACAAAAGAAGCCTTTGTTGGAATTGATTATAAAAATATTGGAGAACTTTGTCAAAGTGCTTCTGAGTTTATTGAAAAAATAAACAATTTTGATATTTCAAAATATAGTGGACATCCATATAAATATTTTGAAAAAAATCTTTCAAACTCAGTTGTATTGAAAAAATTAAAAACTTACATTGAAGGATGTGAAAAATGGATGCTCCACAAGTTTCAATAATAATGCCGTGCCACAACGGAGAAAAATATCTTCCAGACTCAATCACTTCTGTTATTTCTCAGACTTATACAGATTGGGAACTTCTTGTTGTAGACGACAATTCCACTGATAATTCTGTAAAAATAATAGAAGATTTATGCAAAAAAGATGCACGGATAAAATTGCTTCATACAGAAACATCATCCGGTATGCCGGCAACTCCTCGCAATGTCGGAATAAATGCTGCATCCGGTCGGTTTATTGCGTTTCTTGACTGTGATGATATGTGGCTTCCGACAAAACTTGAGCATCAGCTGCCGCTCTTTGAGACAAAAAATGTTGCGGTTGTATTTTCGTATTACGCAAAAATGAATGCCGATGGAAATTATGGAAATAATTCAATATCTTCTCCTGTTTTTGTTTCATACAATTATATGCTAAATGGAAACTGCATTGGAAATCTTACAGGAATGTACGACACAAAGAAATGCGGAAAAGTTTTTCAAAAGGAAATCCACCACGAAGATTATGTCATGTGGCTTGAAATTCTAAAGAAAGGATTTTTTGCAATCAACACAAATTCTGTGGAAGCCGTTTACAGAGAAAACAAATCTTCTGTTTCAGGCAGCAAATTGAAAATATTCAAATGGCAGTGGAATATTCTTCGCAAGGAGTTAAAAATTCCGTTTTTCAAAGCTTTTAAATATTTTCTTAATTATGCGGCTAGCGGATTCCTAAAATTCATAAAGTAGTAGATTAGGGCGTTTCCTGCCATTGGCAGGACGGGCTTTGCACCGTTCCGCTGTCGCTCCATTCGACGCAGCAAACTGCTTACGAACGCCTTCGGTGCGGTTTCAATCCCTAACGCATCTCTATATTTTGGAGGTTAAAACAAAATGACAATAACAGTTATCGGTGGCTCTGGGTTTGTAGGAACCCGGCTTGTAAAGAGGCTTCTGGATGCAGGACATAATGTAAGAATCGCGGACAAAAGAAGAAGCGTTGCATATCCTGATCTCTGGCTCCGCTGCGATGTGCGCAATTCCGGGAATGAGACGAACGAGTTTCCTGCGAGCCTTACGGACGAAGCTATGGCTCCGGGTGCGTATGAGGTTGCAAAGAAAGCACAGCCGATGCATTCTCTTCTGGAAGTTTTGAAAGGAAGCGATGTCGTTGTGAATCTTTCAGCCGAGCACCGCGACGATGTTTCTCCAAAATCCTTGTACGACGAAGTGAACGTGAAGGGCAGCGAGAACATCTGCAAAGCCTGCACGGAGCTTGGAATCCATCACATTTTCTTTACAAGCTCAGTCGCAGTCTACGGATTTGCCCCGGTCGGAACAGATGAGAGCGGCGGGATAAAATATTTCAACGACTACGGACGCACAAAGTATCTTGCCGAAGGAAAATACCGTGAGTGGCTTTCTTCCGACAAATCGAACTGCCTTACAATAATCCGCCCCACGGTGATTTTCGGCGAGCAGAACCGCGGAAACGTGTACAACCTTCTGCGCCAGATTGCAGGCGGAAAATTTCCGATGGTGGGCAAGGGCACAAACCGCAAGAGCATGAACTACGTTGAGAATGTTGCGGCGTTCATTCAGTTTTGCATTGAGAACGAGGAAAAGCTTCCCTGCTTTGAAAAGGAATACGACGGAACATCAGCCGGAAAGCAGCACCTGTTCAATTACTGCGACGAGCCGGCATACGACATGAACCATCTTGTGCTTGACGTTTACAAGCACCTCGGAAAACAGAAGAAGCATCTTGTCCATTTTCCGTACTGGCTTGCATATCTAGGCGGAAAAGGATTCGACCTGCTCGCGTTCATCCTGCACAAGAAGTTCGCAATAAACTCAATCCGTGTAAAGAAATTCTGCCAGAATACTTACTTCAAGTCATCAAGAGTTCCAAAGACAGGCTTTTCCGCACCGGTATCGCTTGAGGAAGGCTTGCGCCGCACAATTGACTACGAGTTTGTGAAGAAAGTGCAGGGGCATACTTTCAGCTGCGAGTAGATTTAAGAAGTTATTTTAACAACACATATCATTGTATAGCTTTATTCAATAATGGTATGTGCTGCATATTTTTCCTAGAGTGCCAAAAACGGTCTGTTAAATACTTTTTGAAGCCGGTAAAGCATTTCCAGTGTCGGATTTGTCTTTTTGGGATTTTCTAGCCGTTGATACTGTTGGTATGACATTCCGGCTTTTGCGGCAATTTCTTTTTGTGTTTTATGACCGCGGGTTTTTCGTAGCTCTATGGCAAAGGCGATTTTTGGAGAAACTTCAATTTCTAAGCCCTCATTGCATTTTGGTTCAGGAATCGGAAAGTTTTCTTCAATATCTGTTTCAAGAACAGCCTCCAATGCCTCTTTTGCCATTTTTTTTTGCATCGTCTACAGAAGTTCCGAATGTGGTTACATTTGCCATGTCTGGGAAATGTACAATATACATATTTTCATTTTGTTTTTTTATATCACAATAATATTTCATTGTTTCAGATGTGAGCAGCTTTATAATAGGTTGTTAGATCAAGTCTAGTAACATCTATTAAAATCAACACTTCACCTTGAATGTAGAAATCGCATGGTTGAGCGTTTCTACAGAGGCGTTGTTTTTGCTTACAGTTTCTGTGATTTTGATTGCGGCGGAAAGCAGAGTAGTTGCAGCGTCTTTGCATTCTGTAAGATTTTGCTCTACGCTTGAGTTCAAGTTAACAAGTTCACTGCAAATTGAGGACGCGGCGGTTGTAACTTCCACAATTTTTTCAGTTCCGGATTTTACGATTTTGGAACTGCTTTTCATGTTGTCAAGCGCGCTTAAAATTTCCTGGGCTTTTTGTCCTTGCACTTCTGCGGAAGATTTCAAGCTGTCTACAGAAGTACTGATGTTTCCGATTTTTTTGATTGTATTTTCAAAAGCTTTTTCAACGTCCATTGATGTGTCTGAAATTGTATCAATTTGAGTTTGTATAAGCTTGAGCGACTCAGAGGAGGTTTTTGCCTGCTTCGATGTTGTTTCTGCAAGCTTGCGGATTTCATTTGCAACAACAGCAAAACCTTTTCCGGCAGCACCAGCGTGGGCGGCTTCAATTGCGGCGTTCATGGCAAGAAGATTTGTCTGGCTTGCAACGGATGCAATCATTTTGTTTGTGTCAAGAAGATTTTTTGATTTCTCTTTTACTTCAAGAATCTGCGCAACTGAATTTTTTAGCTCATTTTTATTTTTGTCCGCAAATTCTACAAGCTCTGAAACATCTTTTGATGTTTCGGCAATTTTTTCATTTACCGCAAGAAGGTTGTTTGCCACAATTTCAATCGAGTCAGATGAATTGTCAATTGTTCTGTCCTGATTTTCAATTTCAGATTTAAGATTGTTGATTTGAGTTACGATTTCTGTAACTGACTGGCTAATTTTATCAACTGAACAAATCTGCGTTTGAACACTTTGCGCAACATTTTCTACGGAACCGTTTGCTGTTTCAACGCTTTGTCCAATTACATCTGAGGCTTCTGAAAGATTTTCTGTAATGTACCCGATGTCGCTTGCGGAATTTCTAATGTTTTTAATGAGAGAAGAAAGGTCAATGATAATGTTGTTGAATCCTTCTGCAAGCTCTGCCGCTTCTTTTGTGCTGCCTTCTTTTACTTCTTTTGTAAAGTCGCCCTGTGCAATTTCATTGCAGTTTTCAGCCATAAGTTTAAATTCTTTGGCGCTTGCTTTTGCACTGAAAAGAAGAATCGCCATTGCGGTTACAATTGCCGCAGTTATTATAAGTAAAACTTTTAATATTGCTGAATAGCTGTTTTTTGTAAAATCGGAAACTGGGCCATAAACTACAATGTACCATGGAGTAGAAGATGATTTGCATGCTCCATAAAAAATTCCACCCTTTATAATTGCATTTGCTGAATTAAAGAAATTATCTTTGCTAAAGTTATACTTTTTAAATTCAGGCTCATCAAAAATTGATTTTTCCATTAAAAACGATGTGTCGTCATTTGTAATAAACAGACCATCTGTATTTACTATATATGCCTTTGCATTTTCAGAAATTTTAATATCCGACATTGCCACAGAAAGATTGTTAAGGATTATATCGATCGCGGCAACTCCAAGCAGATTGTTGTTTTCATCTTTTACGTCCTTGCTGATTGTTGTGCAGATTGAGTTTGTCATTGTGTCAACATAAGGATCTGTAATTGCAAATTCTCCGGAATTTTTTACAGCATCTTTAAACCACGGACGCTCAGGGGGAAGCCAGTCAGAATCAGGATTCCAGCCGGAACTGTCAGAATAAAATCCGCCTGGCTCATAGCGTGAAATTAAAGTTCCGTAGTAGAGGGAGAAATCTTCTGGCATATTTACAGTGAGAGCTTTTGTTGCGAGGTCTGCTGTTTCTTTGTCGTGCTTTTCTTTTACAATGTTCCGCAAGTGGTCAATTTGAGTTTCATATCCTTGAATAATCGTTGAGATTTTTCCGTCAAGATTTTCAATTGAAGTTTTTGTGATTTTTTCAATATCTGTGTTTATTGTTTTATTTAATACAATAAGAAAAGAACCAATTATAAATGTTGAAGCAAGAATTAATGGCAAAATGTTTCCCAAAAACATTTTTGTGGAAAGTGAAATATGTTTGTTTTTCATACAGCCTCTTTGAAATTTATTATTGATTAATAGTTCATTTCTTATAGCTAAAAAAGGGCTGCCAAATTTTGACAGCCCTTTTGCTGAAAATCAGTTTATTTTATTTTGTTGCTCCGGGAATCGCCTTCTCGAATTCCTTGTTTCCGTGTGTGTAGCGCGGAAGAATTTTCGGAGAAACAAGGTCGGATTTTATTCCGGCTGCGTCGCGTTCTTTTTCAAACGCCTTCACATGGTCAAGGTTCATTTTTGAAGTTTCAGAAAGCTGAATGTCCTTGAACATCTTACCAGCCTCAATTCCGGCCTCGCGTCCGAACACGACAACGTCAAGCAAAGAATTTCCCATCAGGCGGTTTGTTCCGTGAACGCCTCCTGAGGCTTCTCCTGCTACAAGAAGATTTGAGACATTCGTGTGGCAGGTCTTGTCAATCTCAACGCCGCCGTTCTGGTAATGGAGCGTAGGGTAGACAAGAATCGGTTCCTTTCGGATGTCGATTCCGTACTTGATGAACATATTGTACATCGCAGGAATTGACTTGAGGATTGTTCCTTCCCCGTGAATCATCTCGATCATCGGAGTGTCGAGCCAGACAGCGTCCTGAACCTCGTTGTGTACTCCGCGTCCGTTGCGAACTTCCTTGATGATTCCGGATGCGTTCACGTCGCGTGTCTCAAGCGGATGAATGTAGACTTCTCCGTTCTTGTTAATCAACTTTGCGCCGAGCGAGCGTACTTTTTCAGTAACGAGCTTTCCGAGAATCTGTGTAGGATATGCGGCTCCTGTCGGGTGGTACTGCAGCGAGTCCTGATACAGAAGCTTTGCCCCGGCTCTGTATGCGATTACAAGACCGTCCGCTGTTGCTCCGTAATGGTTCGATGTAGGGAAGCCCTGGTAGTGCATACGTCCGGCTCCTCCTGTCGCTATAATTACAACCTTTGCCTTTGCGATTCTGATTTCGTTTGTCTCAACGTTCATGAGAACTGCGCCGCAGGCGTTTCCCTTGTCGTCCTTGATGATTTCTATCGCTGCCGTAAAGTCAACTACTGTGATTTTGTCAGGGCGGTTGAGAACCTCATCGCGGAGAGTGCGCATGATTTCAGCTCCAGAATAGTCTTTGCAGGCATGCATACGCTTGCGGCTTGTTCCGCCTCCGTGTGTCGTAACCATAGTGCCGTCTGCTTCCTTGTCGAATTCAACTCCGAGGTCGTTCAGCCATTTGATTACAGAAGGAGCCTTGTTTACAAGAGTGTAGACGAGCTCAGGCTTTCCGTCGAAGTGTCCGCCGCCGAACGCGTCAAGATAGTGCTGGGCAGGGGAGTCGTTAGGCTTGTCCGCCGCCTGGATTCCGCCTTCCGCCATCATTGTGTTCGCGTCTCCGATGCGTAGCTTTGTTGCAAGAAGAACTTTTGCTCCTGCCTCGCTTGCCATGATTGCGGCCGATGTTCCGGCTCCGCCTCCGCCGATTACAAGAACGTCTGTCTCGTAGTCAACGTGGGCAAGGTCGATGTGCTCAGGCTCGATGCGCGGTTTTGCCTGAAGCATTGCCGCAAGCTCAATCGGCGCTTTCTGTCCCTTGTTCGGTCCGATTTTAAGTTCCTCGAACTGGCTTGCGATGCGGTCCGGATGGTATTCCTTGAGAAGCTGATCCTTTTCGTCAGCAGTGAGACGCGCATGTTCGAATTTAAGGTTTTCTTCACGTTTTGCAGCCACAATTTTTGCTGCTTCGTCCAATTCGTTTCCGTACATATAATTCTCCCTGGCACCAAGGAAGGTGCGTCAGTTGTGGTTTTATTTCTCGATTTCGCGGTTGTTGTATAGCTCTTTGATTTCCGCCAACGGCTTTTTCATCAGGTTCTGGATAAGCTCCTCGCATTTTCCCTCGTTGATTTCGTTCACGCGGTCAATAAGGTGCTGGCTCTGCGGCTGGATGTACTTTCCGTTAAGACGGCGGGCAAGCTCTGCGACCTGAGGATGGCTGATTCCGGCAGGACATCTTGAAGAGCAGCATCCGCACATTACGCAGTCAAATGAAAGGTCTGCGCACTTGGCGAAGTCTCCGCGCTGTGCATAGGCGATGTACTGCATTGTGTTCAGGCTCTGCGGACAGGCTCTTGTGCAGGCGTTGCAGCCCACGCATGAATAGATTTCCGGATAAAGCTGCATCATCACGGCCTGCTCCGGCTTCATTGTGTTCAGATCATAAACCTGTTTTACAAGAGGGAAGAACGGAAGGGTTGCGATGTACATATCGTCCTCGACCTTCTTTGAGCAGGCAAGGCAGGTCTGGAGCTGGTTCTCGCCCTTGATTCTGTAGATTGTGGCGCAGGCTCCGCAGAATCCGTTGCGGCATCCGCAGCCGCGTTTGAGCTGGTAGCCGGCATATTCCATTGCGTTCATGATTGTAAGTTCTGCCGGCACTTCGTATTTCTTGCCGAACAGATATATTGTAGCCATCTGTTTTGTTTCTGACATAATTTAATCTCCTCATGCGCCGCGGACGGCGCATCTGAAGTCTTATAAAAATTTTCGAATCTTCACAGGAAAATTCTTGAAATCAATACTCTGGAGGCAGTTCCCCAAGCTGGTCGAAGCTGAACACAGGTCCGTCCTTGCAGACGAATTTGTCGCCTATGTTGCATCTTCCGCATTTTCCGATTCCGCACTTCATGCGCATTTCCATGGTTGTGAAAACCTGGTTGTCCTTGAAGCCGAGCTTTTTCAATGCGTCGAGCGAAAGGTGAATCAGAATCGGCGGTCCGCACATGATTACTGTCATGCTTGGATCCGGGTTGCATTCCGTAACGTAAGGAGGAACGAATCCCACGTGTCCGTCCCAGTCGTCCTGAGGGCGGTCGATTGTAAGATTTATCGAGCAGTTCGGCTGCTTCATCCAGACGTTCTGCATCTCATCCAGACGCACGAGATCGGCCTTTGATCGGCTTCCGTAGATGACCTGAATCCGTCCGTAGTTCTCGCGGTGATCCATCATGTAGTTTACAACCGAGTGAACCGGAGCGATTCCGATACCGCCGGCAATAACGAGAATGTCCTTGCCTTTAAGCGCGCCCTCCACAGGGAATCCGTTTCCAATCGGTCCGCGAAGACATATTTCCTGTCCTACTTCTGCGGAGTGAAGCCATTCGGTGACGCAGCCGCACTTCTTGATTGAGAATTCCATGTGAGTTTCAAGAGTCGGGGATGATGTTATGGAAATCATCGATTCGCCCACACCCGGAACAATCAGCATCGCGCACTGTCCCGGAATGTGCTCGAACAATTTCTTTCCGTCAAGACCGACTACACTGAAAGTCTTTACATCAGGAGTTTCCTGCTTGATATCAATAATTTTTCCTACATAAGGAATAAAGCTTTCTTTGTTTTCCATCAGTTTCTCCTATTCCTTAGATGTCATCGCTCTCGTTGACGGCTTTTATGACCTTGACGATGTTCATGTTCACAGGGCAGTTCTCAACGCAGCGTCCGCAGCCCACGCAGCTGAACATTCCCTCATGCGCCATAGGGTAGTACATGAGCTTGTGCATGAATCTCTGGCGGCTTCTTTCCTTTTGGGTGTGGCGCGGATTCTCGGCGGCCATCTGGGTGAAGTCGTTGTACATGCAGGAATCCCAGCAGCGAACCTGGCGCACTCCGTTGCTTGTGGCGAAGTCGCGCACATCGAAGCACATACATGTCGGGCAGACATAAGTGCAGGTTCCGCAGCCTACGCAAGGCTCGGAAACCTTGTCCCAGATTTTCGAGTTGAAAATCTTGAGCATATCCTTGCCCTGGAACTTGGAGAGATCCAGATGAGCGAACGGAAGAGCCTCGACTTTTGCCGAGATGTCCTTTTTGCACTTGTCAACAGCCGATGTGTCAGCGTCCTCAAGCGCGGATTTCGCGTTCTCAACAAAAGCCTTGCCTTTGTCCGTGTTAGCCTCAAAATAGTATTTTCCGTCGGCAAGCCAGCAGCTCACGTCTCCTGCAGGTTTTGCAAGCGACGCGTCAATTCCGAATGTGGAGCAGAAGCATGTCTTTGCAGGCTCGTTGCAGGCAAGAACAATTACTGTTCCGTGCTCGCGGCGGTTCTTGTAGTATGAGTCCACCGGATTCATGTTCAGGTATACGTTGTCAATTGCGGTAAAGCCGCGGGCATCGCAGGCGCGCACACCGAAAATAACAAAGTCCTCAACTTCCTTGCGCGGATCAACGACCTTCACTTCCTTTCCGCTCATTTCATAGCTTACCAGATGCTCGGTCTTAGGGAAGAAGAAGTCCTTTGCGGATCTTGTGGTCTTTAGTTTTTCTGAAAGCTTTGTGCCTTTCTGCCATCTTGCAAAGTCGGCTTTTCCTGAATTGTTGTCAACAGGCAAATACAAAGGCTGCTTTGAACCGATAAGCTCAAATAATGAATCGATTTTATCTTTTGCGATACTAAGCATTATTCATTGCCTCCGTCTTTTGATCTGTCGTAAACAATCGTCGTCTCCGGATCGTCTTCCTTGAAACGGAGCATGGCCGGCTTTGTCTCCATGTCAGCTCCGGCCTGATAGTCGCCGTAGATTTCGTTGATGTCCTTGATGTATTTGCGGTTAAGAAGATAAAGCGGAATGTTCTGTGGGCAGACCCTTGAGCATTCACCGCAGTCCGTGCATCGTCCGGCCACGTGCCATGCGCGGATGATATGGAACAGGCTTTCCTCAAAGCTTGTCTCCGCGACTTTCTGCGTCGTGTAGAGCGCGTTGTTGTCGAACACGCATTTCTCGCAGGTACAGGCAGGGCATACGTTGCGGCAGGCGTTGCATCTGATGCAGCGGCTGAATTCATTTCTCCAGAATTCGTATCGCTCGTTCACTGACATGGCCTCAATCTTTGCAACTTCGTCCATTCTTGCGGTGTTCGGAGCAAGCTCTGCTTCCGGATCCACGCCGATATACTCATCGCATGAGACCGGCTTCTTTCCTGCGCAGTTTCCGCATGCATCTCCGCCGTCAATTGCGTCCTGGCACGGAACACCGATAGCATAGACATCACTTCTTGTAATGCGGCTTTCCTTGAGCAGCTGTGTGAATGAATATGTGTCGGAAGGCTTCAGGAATACAAGCACAACTTCGGACGGAATAGGCTTGTCCTGCGCATTCGGATCGCGCTGCTTCGCCATCGTGTTGTTCATGCGTGCCGTGCTTTTAGCAATCTCGATGTTTCTTGTGATTCCGACCAGATATTTTGAAAGGTTCGCCTTGCAGTATTTGTTGAAGACAAAATCCTTGTCCAGTTCTTCTGCGGTTGCAAATACGGCCGGAGTGATGTCGTCTTCAAATAGACCTTTTTTCCAGCCGGCAACCTTCTGTACCTTGCCTTCAGAAAGCAGCTCCTTGGCGCGGGCAATCAGTTTGTCTTGCATCTTACATCCTCCAGCTTCTTGTTTTCGCCAAGGGCTTTTATCTGCGATACGAAATCGTTCATGATTCCGGCAAAGCGGACACCTTCAGCGGCGGAACACCATTCGACGCGTGTGCGTCCCTTGTCAATTCCCAAGTAGTCAAGCATCGAGAAAAGCAGGGTCATGCGACGGCGCGCGAAATAGTTTCCTGTAGAGTAGTGACAGTCACCTGGGTGACATCCGCATAAGATTACACCGTCTGCGCCACGCTGGAATGCACGGAGAATGAACAGAGGATTCAGTCTGCATGAGCATGGAATACGGATGATTTTAACGTTCTTCGGATATTCAAGACGGTTGTTGCCTGCCAAGTCCGCACCGGCGTAAGAGCACCAGTTGCAGCAGAAGGCAACAATTCTCGGTTCCCATTCTTTATTTTCAGCCATAGTTCTTTTTTTCAGAATAAATAATTGCGTATTGCTGGTTGGGCATTGCGAATTACAGTACTGAATCAACCTCCGCCAAGATTTGTTTGTTGCTGAATCCTAACAGATCCATTGCGCCGGAAGGACAGGCAACCGTACAGGCGCCGCATCCGTGGCACATAGCCTTGTTCACCTGAGAAACGCGGCGTGTGATTGTAGTTCTGTTCGGTCCGCGGAAATTCTTCTCGATGTAAGTGATGGCTCCGTAAGGACAGACGTTCGCGCACTGACCGCAGCCGTTGCAGGCGTTCTCGTTCGGGTTCGCAGTGCAAGGGTTGTTCTTAAGCTTGTCCTTAACAAGCAGGCAAATCGCTTTCGCGGCCGCACCTGAAGACTGTGCTACAGTCTCCGGAATGTCTTTTGGTCCCTGACAGCATCCTGCAAGGAATATACCTGCTGTAGGAGACTCCACAGGACGGAGCTTTGCGTGGGCCTCAAGGAAGAAGTCGTTGTTGTCCATTGAAGTCGTAAGCATTGTGGCAAGCGGACGCGCCGACTTGTCAGCCTCAATTGAAGCGGCAAGAACAACCATGTCTGCCTTAATGTGAACCTGCCTGTTCAGAATCAGGTCAGAACCCTGCACATCAAGCGTTCCGTCCGAGAGCGGAGTTACTTTTCCCACCTGACCCTTTATGTAGTGGACACCGTACTGCTCAACTGCGCGGCGGTAGAACTCATCAAAGTTCTTTCCAGGAGTGCGCACGTCGATATAGAATACAGTGATGTTTGTGTCCGGATAGTGGTCGCGTGTAAGGATTGCGTGCTTTGCCGTGTACATACAGCAGATTTTAGAGCAGTATTCGTGGCCTTTTGTGGAGTCCGCAGAGCAGCGGCTTCCCACGCACTGGACGAATACAATGTTCTTAGGCTCCTTTCCATCGGAAGGGCGGAGAAGATGTCCGTTTGTAGGACCGGATGCGTTGCACAGACGCTCGAATTCAAGCGATGACACAACGTCAGGACTCTGGCTGTATGCATACTCGTCGAATTTCTCAAGGCTGATCGGATTGTAGCCGGTAGCCACGATGATTGCGCCGTATTTTTCCGTGAGCATGGTTTCTTCCTGATGGAAATTGATTGCTCCGGCGGCACAGGCTTTCTCGCAGAATCCGCAGACATTGTCCTTGCCGTTCTTGAGGCCTTTCATGTGAAGGCAGTAGTCCGCGGAGATTGCGGCAACTTTCGGAACTGCCTGGGCAAACGGAATGTCAATCGCCTTGCGGTTGTTAAGGTTCAGGTTGAATGCGTTCGGAACTTTCTTGTTCGGGCATTTTTCGATACATGCTCCGCAGCCGGTACACTTTGCCTCGTCGACATAGCGCGGATGGCGTTTGATGTCCACCTCGAAGTTTCCGATATATCCTTTCACACCTGCAACTTCAGAGTATGAGAGGATGCGGATGTTCGGATTCTGGCTTACTTCAGTCATTTTCGGAGTGACGATACAGGATGCGCAGTCCAGCGTCGGGAAGGTCTTGTCGAGCTTCGCCATCTTTCCGCCGACCGTATAGTCCTTCTCAACAATGTCAACAGGGAATCCCGCATCCGCAATGTCGAGAGCCGCCGTGATTCCAGCGATGCCGCCTCCGATTACCAATGCGCGTTTTGTCATTGGTGTCTCGCCTTCAATAAGAGGCGTGTCAAGGATTGTCTTTGCAACGGCCGCCTTGCCCAAAGCAATTGCCTTTTCCGTCGCATCGCCCATTTCCTTCATAACCCATGAGCACTGCTCACGGATGTTTGCTACTTCCACCTTGTAGGCATTCAAGCCAGCGCGCTCCGCACAGGAACGGAAGGTCTTCTCATGCATACGCGGAGAACAGGAGCACAGAACCACACCCGTAAGGTTAAGCTCGTGAATCTTGTCCTCAATCATTTTCTGACCGGCGGAAGAACACATATATGTGTAATGAGTTGAATAAACTACACCGTTCACCTTGCCGAGCTCTTCAGCTACTTTTGCAACGTCAACAGTGCCTGCAATGTTAGTGCCGCAATGGCACACGAAAACACCGATTCTTTCCATGATGCTGCTCCTATTTGCGGTACTTTCTGAATGCGCTCATCAAAAGCTGCTGCGGAGTCTCATCATCAAGTTTTTCAGGAACCTGAACAGGATCAAGATGAAGAGGACCGCGCTCACGCTCAACTACAGTGCGCACAGCGTCAATAAGCTTGGCCGGCTCGACCTGACGTGGACATCTCTCAAGACAGGCGAAACAGCTTAAGCAGGTATAAATCGACTTGCTCTTTAAAAGCGGCTCGATTTCTCCGTTTTCAACCATCTGCACGAACTGATGCGGATGATATTCCATGGAGTCGTAATTAGGACAGGTTCCGGAGCATTTTCCGCAGACCATGCATTTCTTCGGATTGACTCCGCTTGTTTCAAGGATCAGTTCCTTGTATTTCTGGATTTCTGACTCAAGCATTCACAGCCTCCTTTGCTACGGCATCCTTTACGCCGAGAGCTTCCGCAAGAAGTTCTGTAAAGTAGATGACATCAAGCTCTGAAGAGCCTTTGTTCTTTATGAGGTTGTAGCGGCACAGAGGGCAGCTTGTTACAAGAAAGTCCGCTCCCATGTCAGCCGCATTCGCGAGAATCGAAGCCGCTCTTTTCTGAGGAATTGTCTCGTCCTCAAACGCGGCATAGGCGCCGCAGCATTCGTTGCGCTGGGCATAAATGACCGGAGTTCCGCCGATTGCGGTTATGAAGTCCTCAAGGATTTTCGGATTCTCAGGATCGTCAAATTCCATCACCTTTCCCGGACGCAGAAGAAGACATCCGTAATAGGCACCGATTTTCTTTCCTTTGAAAGGATTCTTGACGGCCTTCTTGACGTTGTCCCAGCCGATCTCATCACGGAGAACTTCAAGAAAGTGGAGGACTTTCGCTTCACCATGGTATTCAATATTGTCTTGGGCGAGATAGTTGTTTACTTTTAAAATTGTATTCTCGTCATTCTGCAGGTCGTTGTTCACCTGCTTGATTACATTGTAACACGCTGAGCACAGTGTTACCAATGCCTGGTTCTTATCTCTGGATGCAGCCAAAGCCCGGACAGAAGGAAGCTTTGAGGCAATTTCATTTTTGCCGGTAGGATATACACCGCCGCAGCACTGCCACTCTTCGATTTCTTCAAGTTTGAAACCAAGAGCTTCAGCGCTTAAACGGCCGTATAAGTCCAAATCCTTCGCTTTGTTTTTTAGCGTGCAGCCTGGAAAATAAGAATAAGTCAGTGTGTGTGTCTGGTTCTCACTCATTCTTTGCTCCTAAGTGCAGGATATTTTTAGCTGGCCTCAAGAAAAACTCAAGGCCTTGTATTTTTATTTTTTCACGCCAGTCATTTCTTCTGGATGGAAAACCTCGTCAAATTTTTCAGCTGTAAGGAAGCCAAGCTGTACGCAGGCATCTTTAAGTGAAATATTTTCTTCGTAAGCTTTATGGCTTGTTTTTGCCGCGTTTTCGTATCCAATGTATGGATTCAGGGCTGTTACAAGCATCAGGGAATTGTACAAGTTAAAGTGCATTTTTTCCTTGTTTGCTGTAATTCCAACTGCGCAGTTTTTATTGAAGCTTACCATGACTTCAGCAAGAAGCCTTACGGACTGAAGGAAATTATACGCAATTACCGGCATAAATACATTCAGCTCAAAGTTTCCCTGAGAAGCTGCCATTCCAACTGCGGCGTCGTTTCCCATAACCTGAACGGCAACCATTGTCATTGCCTCGCATTGTGTCGGATTTACTTTTCCAGGCATGATTGAAGAGCCAGGCTCGTTTTCTGGAATGTGGATTTCGCCGATTCCGCATCTTGGACCGGAAGCAAGCCATCTTACGTCGTTTGCAATTTTCATCAAGTCAGCGGCAAGCGCTTTTAAAGCTCCGTGCGCAAAGACAATTTCATCTTTTGAAGTCAACGCATGGAATTTGTTTGGAGCTGTAACAAAGTCTTTTCCTGTAAGCTCTGAAACCTTTTTTGCAACAAGCGTGTCAAATTCAGCCGGCGCATTAAGTCCAGTTCCAACCGCTGTTCCTCCCAAAGCAAGCTGCTTTAAATATGGAAGGGAAGAAGAAAGCATTTCCTTGTCGCGCTCAAGAGAAGTTCTCCAGCCTGAAATTTCCTGCGAGAACTGAATTGGAACAGCATCCTGAAGGTGAGTGCGTCCTGACTTTACAATGCCTTCATTTGCTTTTTCCAGTTTTTTGAAAGTGTCAACAAGAATGTCGATTGCCGGAAAAAGCTTGTCTTCAACTTCAACAACAGCGGCAATGTGCATTGCAGTTGGAAATGTGTCATTTGAAGACTGGCTCATGTTTATGTCGTCATTTGGATGGCAAAGTTTTTCGCCTGCAATCTGGTTTGCTCTGTTCGCAATGACTTCATTTGTATTCATGTTTGACTGTGTGCCAGAACCTGTTTGCCATACAACAAGCGGAAAGTTTTCGTTCAATGAGCCTGAAATAACTTCATCGCAAGCCTGAGAAATTGCCTTGAGCTTTTTGTCTGTCATTTTTTCAGGTTTGAGCGCATTGTTTGCAAGAGCCGCCGCCTTTTTCAGATAGCCGAAAGCTTTTGTAATTTCAAGCGGCATTGTTTCAATTCCAACACCGATAAGAAAATTCTCGTGGCTGCGTTCAGTCTGAGCTCCCCAAAGTTTGTCAGCAGGAACTTTTACTTCGCCCATGCTGTCGTGTTCAATTCTGTATTCCATTTAGAACTCCAGCTGCTTTATTACGTCTTTGAGGCAGTCTGCGGAATGCTTGAGCTGGGCAATTTCGTTGTCTGTAAGAGGAGCAACAAGACGTCCTGTAATTCCGTGTCCGCCAACAACTGTGAGAATGCTCAAACATACATCGCTAATTCCGTATTCGCCTGTAAGCATAGAAGAAGCGATTGTAACAGAATCATTTGAATTTTTGATGATTTCGCAAAGACGAGCTGTTGTAGCTCCGATTCCGTAGTTTGTGCATTTTTTTGCTGAAATAATGATTCCGCCTGATTTGCGTACAAAGTCCTCGATTTCTGCGTGGTCAGGTTTTGCATTTCCTTTTCCATTAAGACTGTCGTAGTATGAATCTACAGGAACCGAAGCAACATTTACCAAAGACCACGGAACAAATGAAGAATCTCCGTGCTCGCCGAAAACATAAGCGTGAAGATTTGGCTGCCCGATTCCGTATACATCAGCGATTTTTGTGCGTAATCTTGCTGTGTCAAGCAAAGTTCCAGTTCCTATGATATGGTCGGCAGGAATTCCGGATGTTTTTACAAACTGATATGTAAGAATGTCAACAGGATTTGCAACAATAATATAAATTGCGTTTGGAGCAACTTTTGAAATCTGCGGAATAATTGACTTTGTTATGTTTACATTTGTCTGCGCAAGGTCAAGACGAGACTGTCCAGGCTTGCGTGCAACTCCAGAAGTCAAGATTACAAGGTCTGAATCTTTTGCGTCTTCATAAGAGCCGTCATGAATATTTACAGGGCTCATGTATGGAGTTCCCTGACGGATGTCCAGTGCTTCTCCCATAGCGCGGTTTTTGTCAATGTCAATCATAACGATTTCAGTTGCAATGCTTTTAAGACAAAGGGCATAAGCAATAGATGAGCCAACTTGTCCAGCACCAATAATGGTGATTTTGTTTGCCATAAATATCTCCTGTGTGCAAATGGTTTTAAAAGAGCCGCCGCATAGTCCGAAGAAAATTCCTTCCATGACAGCAACATTCAAATTATATTATAACACAAAAAAAAACACCTGTTAATGAAAATAAAAACGAAAACTGCCTTTTAAGAGTGATTTTGACGAATTTTCAATTTTTTTGTGAAATTTATAACAGTTTGCAGAAAATATTGTGATTTTATTCACATACAAAAACTTCTTGTTGAACATTTTTTTCTTTCACTCTAAAATACCGCTGATTATGGAAGCCTTGAAAAGATTCAGCCAAAATGTAATTGACACCATGCGCTCTGATATTAAAGACGCAGACGGAAATGAAGTTTTTTGGGCTGGAAAAATAAATTTAGAAGGCATTGTTGTTTCTGTTCAGGCTGGTTCCCGCGGAAACGAAAATTCCGTAGTTGTAAATAAAAACGCCGCAAGAGAAGGAAATGTAATAATCCATAACCATCCAAGTGGAAACCTTTCGCCTAGCGAGGCTGACCAAAACATTGCGTACAATGCTTCCGACACTTCGCTTGGATTTTACATAGTTGACAATGAAGTTTCCCGGGTTTACGTGGTTGTAGAGCCAGTCAAGCCTAAAAAAATTGAGCTTTTGAATGAGGATGAAACTGCATTTTTTCTTTCAAGCCAAGGTCCGTTCGCAAAATCCTACGGAAACTACGAAGAGCGTCCGTCTCAAATTTCACTTTCAAAAGAAATTGCGTCTTCATTTAATAAGGAAAAAATCGGTGTTTTTGAAGCAGGAACTGGAGTTGGAAAAAGTTTTGCGTATCTGATTCCTGCAATGCTTTGGTCGGTAAAAAACAAGGAATGCGTCGTTGTTTCCACAGGAACTATAAATCTTCAGCAGCAGCTTTTTGAAAAAGACATTCCGTTTGCACAAAAATTAATCGGAAAAAAAATAAAGGCGGTGCTTTTAAAAGGCCGGCAAAACTATATCTGTCTTCGAAGACTCTCTGAAGCGGAAAACGATAGAAGCCTTTTTAATGAAGAAATTGAAATTATTGACAAGATAAGTGAATGGACAAAAACAAGCGCAACAGGAAGTAAAAGCGATCTTACGTTTCTTCCGTCTGAAAGCGTGTGGTCAAAAGTCAACAGCGAAAGCGATGCTTGTCTTGGCGGAAGATGCCCGTTTAGGGAAAACTGTTTTGTAATGAAAGTGCGCAATGAAGCTGCCAGCGCGAACATAATAATTGTAAACCATCATCTTTTGTTTGCAGACATTGAAAGCCGAATGAGCGGAGCAGGTTACGACAACGCTGCAGTTTTGCCTCCTTACAGACGGATTATTTTTGACGAAGCCCACGGAATTGAAGACAGCGCGACAAGTTTTTTCAGTGAAATCATAACAAGATTTAAAGTGATGAAGCAGGTTAATCTTTTGTTCAGAACTTTTAGAAGCTCAAACACAGGTTTTCTTGTTCAGGCTGCAGCGTTTTCTTCAGCTGATGATTGCATGGAACGTGCGCTGTCTCTCGTCAATGGAATAAAAGATTCGCTTTTGGAACTTGATCAGATTTCGATACTTGAGCTTGATGAAAATTTCAATGCAAGAATTTACAGTGGAAACTCGCAGAAATTCAGCGGAACTTTTAATGCGCTTTCAAAACTGAAATCTGCAATTTCTGCATTCAATAACCTTGTGCGTGAAGTTCTAGAAAAAATAGACGATAAGGATTCTGAAGTTCCTGCAGTCTGGGAAGCAAAGACCGTTTTGCGACGTCTTGAATCTTTGGCTGCTTTGTGCGGAAATTTTTTACTTTGGGAAGAAAAAGATGACACTGTTTTTTGGCTTCAGAAAGTGAAAATTCCTCCGAAAGTTCCAGGCGAAGATTTTGTGACTTTTGTTCAGTTTATTCAAACTCCGCTGGACATTGCGCCTTTGATGAACTCTGGCGTTTTTGAGCCTATGAAAACTGTTGTGTGTACAAGCGCGACGTTGAGAATTGACAAAAACTTTGGCTACTGGACGCGCCGTGTTGGAATTTCTTTTGTAGAGCCTGAACGTGTTGCGCAAGGCAGTTTTGATTCTCCGTTTCTATATAAAGAAAATGTTTTGTTCTCAGTTCCGAATGACGCGCCTTTTCCAGACAGTCCATATTTTCAAACTTTTGTTGAAGAGGCTATTCCAAAGCTTATTTTGGCTGCAGGCGGAAAAACACTTGTTCTTTTTACTTCCTATGACAGCTTGAAATTTACTTTTAATGCAAGCCGGAATATTCTTTCTGAAAATGGAATAGAAGTTTTTAAGCAGGGCGATGAAGACAGATTCAGGCTTCTTGAAAAATTCAAAAAAGACACAAACAGCGTTTTGTTTGCAACCGACAGTTTTTGGGAAGGAGTTGATGTTCCTGGCAGCAGTCTTAGCCAAGTGATAATTGTGAAGCTTCCTTTTGCAGTTCCTAATGACCCGGTTTTTTCAGCAAGAAGTGAAGCTCTTGAAAAGAAAGGCGGAAATCCTTTTATGCAGCTAAGTCTTCCTCAGGCTGTAATAAAATTCAGGCAGGGTTTTGGACGGCTTGTGAGACGCGCTGATGACAAAGGCATTGTCGTTGTCTTGGATCGCCGCATAGTTGAAAAAAAATACGGCGGAATTTTTACAAGAAGCGTGCCGATGACAAAAAGAATGTATTCGCCTTTGGATGCCATTCTGCACGCTGTTAAAAATTTTTTTAATTGAAACTTATTTTCGGTTTCCAAAGAGCCTTAAAAGAGAAAGAAAAATATTTATGAAATCAAGATAAAGCTCAAGCGCGCCATAAATCGCAATTTTCTTGAATGTGTCTGAACTGTTCGCCCTTGAAGAAATGCGCATAATTTTCTGTGAGTCATAAGCTGTAAGTCCCGTGAACACAACAACAGAAACAACAGAAATCAGCCAGTCAAACATTGTGCTTCCGGCTCCAAAAAGGAACAAAATCCCATTTAGTAAAGAAGCTATAATAATTCCAAGGAGAGCCATCATAAGGTAGCGCCCAGCAGTTGTAAGATCTGATTTTGTTTTAAGTCCATAAAGCGACATTCCAAAGAACATAGCCGCCGCGGAAACAAAGCAGATTGCGATTGAGCTTGCTGTGTATGTAAAGAAGATTGTAGAAATTGTAAGTCCGTTTAATGCTGAATACAAAATGAATAAAAGCTTTGCGTTTGCTACAGAAATTTTTCTGATTGAAGAAGTAAGTCCGACTACAAGACCGATTTCCGCAATGCAAAGAATAAGAAGTCCCATTCCGCCTGTTGCCTTCAGAATAGAAATAATCAATCCTGATTCTGCTGCGAGAAATGAAATTGCCGCGCTTACAAGAAGTGCGATTCCCATCCATAAATAAGTTCTTGTTAAGAAAAGCTTCCTTTCAGTTTCTGTTGGAGCATAAAACGTCATTTGATTTTCCATAGATTCCTCCGAAATTATTTGTTTTTATAAATATAATATATTACACATAAAACCGCAAACTTTATTTTTTGTAACATGGCGTTTTCAGTTTGTTGGAAAAATCTCTTTTCTTTTGCAAAAATCCCCATTATAATGGCATGGAAGAATATGATAAGAATTTTTTCAGCTGGAATTTTAATTGCTGCATTTTTTGTTTCATGCGAGGCTTCTGTTGAAGAATTAGAAGTCAAAGATGAAACTTTAAAAAGTTCCGCAGAAAATTTTGAAAGAATCTCGTTGTGGACAAATGAAATTGAGCCAAATCTTTTAAAAGAAAAATTGCTCGCTGTAAAAAATATTTCTTCCAAAACAGTTTTGTCTCCGGCTTCTGTTGCTTTGGCTTCCATTGATTTAAAAGCCGTTTTTCCGAGTTTAAAAGATTCATTCAGCCTTGACGTTTCTTCAATGGATAAGGACGCATTAAAAACTCTTGATTCATTTTTTTATTCATTTGAAAAAAATGGGAATTGTGAAAAATATTTTGAAACAGAAAATCTTTATTCATTGGTAATTTTTTTGCATGATTTTGCTAAAATGAAAGCGAATGCTTTTAGTCATGTTTCAGGCGAACCTTTTTTTTATGATGGAATTTATCAATGCCCTGTAAGAATTTTTCTTAAGGCGAATGATGAAAAAAATTCAAGTGTTGACGTTTATGCATATTTAAAAAAAATAGAACAGGAATGGAAAATTTTTCAGCTTGAAATTTTCAGTTGGAAAAAAAATTAACAGGAGGAATGATGTCTGAAAACAAGGAACTTACAAAAATAGAAAGGGAGCTTGTGCTTCAATATCTTATGGACGACAATGTTCCTTTGACTGTTACGCTTGAAAAAAAGCCGGAGCAGGCTGATGCTGAAATGATTGGCGAAAAAGTTCCTGTGCTGGAAAAAGAAAGCCGTATTCCTGCGAGCGCAGTTTTTCCGGTTGCGATTCCTTCTGAGCAAATAAAAGTTTTGAACCAGGGAATAATTCTTTTAAAAAATCCTGCCCGCACGGTTCTTCCGTTTTTGGGAAAACTTGTAAAAGTCCAGTTTTATTTTAATCATCTTGGTCTTTATTTTATTACAACGATGAAAGAATGTTCCCAAGGACTTGCGATTGTTATTCCTTCAAGCATAAAAAGAATTCCAGAAGTTTTTTCAAAAAATGATTACGATTTCAGCGGAAAAATTTCTTACAAAGCGGCGGATTCTGTTGTTGAAATCGACTGCATTCCAATGAAAGGCTACAGAATTTTTTCTACTCCAAAGTGGTCTGAAATTCCAGAAGAAAATCAGCATGAGGCAAAGTCGCTCCTTGAAAAGTTTGTGCAGGAAGTAAAATCCGGGCAGACAAATCCAATTGGAAACGGCATTCAGCTTTTGAGCATTGTCCGCTATCTTTCTGAAAAAAATATTTTTCCGCAAGAACCAGTGGAAGGCAGAGTAAAGCCGTTTTTTATAATTTTTGCTGACGACAAAAGAATTGTGCTTGCCTGCGCTGAAAATTCTGAAAATCTTGACTCTGAATTAAAGTACAATCTTTCGCTTTTCTTTACACTTTCGGAAAACAAACTTTTAAAAAGAACAGTTCAAGTTGAATGTTCTGTTGAAAAAATTTATGAAAACGAAAATTCAAAGAATATAAAATGTATTGCACTTAAATATGAAAATTTAAAAGAAGAAGATTCCAGATTCTTATATGAAAGAATCACTGGAAAAATCTTAGGTAAATAGAAAATTGACAGATAGTTAAAAATCTGACTAATTACTTTTTTCTATTGAAAAGTGAAAATTTTCTTTTTCTGTTGTTGAAATTCGTTTTGTTTCCCAAAAGGACTCCAATTGGGTTTAGAATTTGAATATTTTCGCAGATGATTTTTATAATCACAAGAATTGGAACTGCAAGAATCATTCCAATAAATCCCCAAAGCCAGCCCCAAAGTGAAAGGCTTACAAGAATAAGAAACGGAGAAATTCCAAGATCAGAACCTTCCCAGCGTGGCTCAATAATATTTCCAAGAATAAAATTGACTGCAAGCACGGCTATTCCAACATAAATGATTTTGCCAAATGAAGGATAAAACTGAAGAACTGCAAATCCGGTTGTAAGCGCCCAAGAAAGAATAGAACCGAATGTTGGAATGAAATTCAAGATGAATGCAAGAAATCCCCAGATAATGGCAAAGTCAAGTCCAATCATAAAGCAGAACAAGAACACGAGAAGTCCTGTGAAAAACGAAATCAAAAATTTTATGGAAATGTAGCGCGTTACTTCTGCAATTGTTTTTGTTATTATGAACATTATTTTTCTGTTAAGATGTTCTTCTGGGAACGCAGTTTTTACTTTTTCTTTCATTCCGCGGATTTCAATCAAAAAGAAAACAATAAACAGTGCGATTACAAGTATTACTTTTGCAGTTGAAAACATATAGCTGCTTGCCGCCAATGCAAAGTTCTGAACAAATGTTCTTACGCCTAATGAATTCCAAAGATTTATAATAAGCGATGAATTTTCGTCAAACGGAATGTGGAAAGCTTCGGCAATAAGACTGTAAACTGTTGTGAATCTCGTTTCGTATTTTGGATATGCATTTAAAACTGTTCGGCAACTTGCAACCAAAAGGTTTCCGATTATAAAAAATGCCGCAACTGCCAAAATCACAACTAGAATTATTCCTGCAATCCACGGAATACGAAATTTCGTAAGGTTCTTTACAAATGGATAAAAAACAAACGAAAGCATCAGTGCGAGCGTGAGCGGAATAAAAAATGAAGATGTAATTTTTAGAATAACAGTTGCCAAAATTATGGAAGCAAATAGTAAAATGTAAAAAATGCCTTTTGAATAATTTTTGTCTTCCATAATTTTAACTTCCTATTATTTTATTTTTTGATTGTTTTATAGACTGGAGATGCTACATCTGTTTTTGGTCCGATTTTGTCGAAGCCGCAGTAAGGAACAAGAACTTCTGGAATTGTTACAGAGCCGTCTTCATTCTGGTAATTTTCAAGAATTGCAAGCATTGCTCTTCCGACTGCAACGGCTGTTCCGTTAAGCATATGGACGTATTTATTTTTTCCATCATCGTCGTGGTATTTTACATTCAATCTGCGTGCCTGATAGTCTGTGCAGTTTGAAGTTGAAGTTACTTCGCCGTAATCTCCATCCGGATGATTTTCATCAGCACGTCCAGGCATCCATGCTTCCAAGTCCCACTTTCTGTAAGCAGGCGCACCCAAGTCTCCAGTACAAGTGTCAACAACACGGAACGGAAGACCAAGTCCACTGAAAATTTCTTCTTCAATTAAGCGGAGTTTTTCGTGAAGAGAATCACTCTGTTCTGGAAGGCAATAAACAAACATTTCAACTTTATCAAATTGGTGAACTCTGTAAAGTCCTTTGCTGAACTGACCTGCAGCCCCTGCTTCTCTTCTAAAGCAATGTGAAAGTCCGCAATACATAAGCGGAAGCTTTGACTTGTCTAGAATTTCTCCTGAATGATAGCCACCAAGCGTTATTTCCGCAGTCGCAACAAGGCAAGTTCCTTCGTCTTCAATTGCATAAACATTGCTTTCGTTTCCGCGCGGATTAAATCCAATTCCTTTTAGAACTTCTTCGCGTGCAATGTCTGGAGTTATAAATGTTGTAAATCCATGTTTGCGCAAAATGTTGAGAGCGTACATTATAAGCGCCTGCTCAAGAAAAACAGCTTCATTTTTAAGATAATAAAATTTTGCTCCTGAAACTTTTGTTCCGCGCTCAAAGTCAATTAAATCCAATGACTCGCCAAGTTCTACATGACTTTTTGGCTTGAAGTCGAATTTTCTTGGCTGACCAACTTTTTTTACTTCAAGATTTTCTGTATCAACTTTTCCAACTGGAACTTCCGGATTTGCCATGTTTGGAATCTGACGTCCTGCTTCTTCAAGCTTTACTTCGAGCTCAGAAAGTCTTGCTTCCGCAGAAGAAACTGCGTCCTTTATGCTTTTTCCTTCTTCAATACATTTTGCTCTTGTTTCTGGATCGAGTTTTTGCTTCATCGCCGCCGCGTTTGCATTTCTTTTCTGCTGAAGATTCTGCAATTCTGTTGTAAGAGCTGTGCGTTCATCAAAAAGTTTCACTACTAAATCTGCGTCAGCTTTTGCAGGATCCATGTTGCGGTCTATGATATTTTTCTTTACTGCCTCAAGATTGTCTTTAATAAATCTGTAGTCCAACATTTTTTTCCTCTATGAAATAAAATATAATCAGTTTACTGAATTTCGTAAACTACTTCAACATTTACAGAAACGGAAGTTTTTCCTCCTGAAACTGGAGTAGAGCTGTTTTCTTTTTTTGCCGCATATAAAACTGTGTTCGATATGCTTTCTGTGATTGCCTGACGTTCTTTTATTGAAATGATTTTTCCGACAGAACATCCGCTTGTGCTTGCAAGAGTAATTGCTTTTTGTTCAGCATCACGCAACGCAAGAATTCTAGCCTGTTTTTCTGCCTCTGAAGTTTCTCCTGCGGAAAATGAAAGTGAATCAAACTGATTTGCGCCAGCCTTTACAGCTCCGTCTATTATCTGTCCAGTTTTTTCAATGGAAGAAATTAAAATATTTATGCTGTTTGAAACTACGTATTGCCCCAGGATTGTCCTCCCATTTGAATATGAAGTTTCCTGCTGAATATAAAATGATGAAGTTGAAATATTTTCTTTTCCGATTCCAAGAGCTTCAAAAGAATTTCTTACAGCTTCCATTTTTTTTGCATTGTCTTCGGTTGCTGCTAAAACACTTGAGCTTCTTGTTACAACGGAAAGTGAAATTACAGCTTTTTCATTGTCAAGTTTTACAGTTCCTTTTCCTGTTACAGAAATTGTTCTAGGCACATTTTTTTCTGCTTTAAAATTACAGGAAGTAAATGCAAAAAGAACAAAAACTGCTAATAGCAAATTTTTTTTCATTTTTTTTCTCCGAAAATTATCTTATATTGAAATAAAATTTTTTTAAGTAAGTAACCCGCTCGCTGGATTTTTTCCAAACCGAACTTTGAGGATAACGGCGTACAATTGTTTCATAATTATCAAGCGCGCTTTTTATATTTCTTTCTGATGAATTTGATTCGAAAATTTGCGCCTGAAGAAAAAGTCCTTCATCAATTCTTGAATCTGCTTTTTCAAAAAAACTTTCAAGGCATGCAAGCGAGTCTTTGTATTTTTTTGAATTGAAATTTTCCTGTGCGGCTTTTAAAAACTCATCAGAAGAAGAATCTGATGAATTGTTTTTTTCTATCGAAGAAATTTCCTGCGAAGATGCAACTTCACTTCCGGAAGATAATTCACTGAAAGTTTGTGTTGAAGGATTTTCATTTTCAAATTTTTTTTCATCAACTTGTTTTTCTTCTGGAATTTTTGGCGAACTTTCAGAATCTTCATTTTTCTGATTTGAAATTTCTGGACTCGAATTTTTTTCTTGCTTTTCATTTTTTTGCGCTGGCGGAACGATAGAAGAATAGTCAGGCGCTAAAATTCTTTCAGCTGAATAATTTTTTCCTTTTATTTCAACCTCCAAATAATCATCTATAAAAGCTCCAGTGAGCTGATCATTTTTATAAAAATGAAGAATTGTTTTTCCTTCTTCTCTGGAACGCAAACTGAACGAAGTATTTTTATCTCCGATTTTTCTTCCAAAGTAGCGCATTAAATTTTTTCCGTCTTCTTCGCCAAGATAAATCCAGCCTTTTCCAGGATAAACAATATCCAGGTACTGGCTGTTTTTTATTGAAACCGAACGTGATGGAATTACAGGAGGCTTTTCTGGTTCAGTTTCTTCTTCTTGTGAATTTGAATCTGCGGAATTTTCTTCGGCGTTTTCTTCCTCAACTTGGATTTCTGGCTGCGAAATTATTTCTCCTGAATTTTCTGTATTTTGAATTTCAGTTTTTGCATTTTCATTTTCTAAAACTTCAGGCTTTTCTTCAGCAGGAGATTCTGTTTGTTCTGTTTGAATTTCTTCTTCTGCATTTTTATTGCCGGAAATTTCTTGCGATGAGTTTTCTTTTTTTTCAGGCTCTATTTTTTCTTCTTGAATTTTTTCTTCCGGCGGAACAAGCGGAATTTCTTCTGTTTCTTCAATTGGCTCTATGACTTCCTGCTTTTCAAGAAAAACTGGCTCCGGGTCGCTTTCGTAATATCCTTGAATATCTTCTTCAATCGGCTCAAGTTTTATTTCTTCTTGATTTTCTTCTGGCGGATTTTCGTCTGGTAAATTTTTTTCTGGCGGATTTTCGTCATTTGGAACTTCAGAAGCTGATTCTTGTGTTTCTTCTGTTTCATGTTCCTGTGGCTGAATTTCTTCAGCGACCTTTTCTGTTTGTGAAGGCAAAACTGCTTTTGCATTTTCTTTTGGAGATGAGGCACATGAAAAAAATAAAAATGTAAAAAGTAAAGCTAAAAAAAATTTTATCACGGAGCTGCTCCTAAAATTTCATTTGCAATTTTTTCATTTGATTTTCCAAGAGCTTCAACATTTTCCTTGGAAGGAACAGAAAACCATCTGTCAAATTCATCCTTGCTCCAAACGGAATTTTGTTCTCTTGAAAAATAATAATCTTCGGTTATAGAATCTTCTTTTGGCGGAAAAAAATTTTCTACAGCTGAAAAAGGAATTTGCTCTGGAAAAACAAAAGTTTCCTGTTTTTTTTTCTCTTGAAAAATTCCCGATGCAAAAGCAAAAACTGCAAGGGCAACAAGCAAGATTGTTATTCCCGCTGTAATCTTTGTGTTTTCCCGGAGAAAATTTTGCAGATTTTCCTTTATAATTTCAAAGAAATTCATTGCTGGCTGCTGGTTTCCTCTGTTTCATATTTTGCATCAGTTTTTAATGTTCCGTCTGGATTGTGTTCTCTTCTAGGAGGACGCGGCGGAATTACAATTCCTTCTTCAGGCTGAACATCTTCTTCCACAAAATCTGACTGGTCGTTAAAGACAATGTTTCCGTTCATGGTGTCTTCGTCAAGGCGGACTTGCAGAACTTTTGTGATTCCAGATTCTTCCATTGTAACGCCGAGCATTGTCGATGCGCCCATTACAGTTTTTCTGTTGTGAGTAATTACAATATACTGGCTTATGTTTCCGAATGCGCGCAATGTGCTTACAAAACTTGCAACGTTTTTGTCATCAAGAGCCGCATCAATTTCGTCCAAAAGACAAAACGGACTAGGGCGGACTTGATAAGTTGCAAAGAGAAGAGCTACTGCTGTCATCGTTTTTTCACCGCCTGAAAGAAGTGAAATATTTACAAGTTTTTTTCCAGGCGGCTGGGCGAGAATTTCAACACCGCTTGAAAGAACATTTGCCGGATCAACAAGCCTAAGCTCGGCTCTTCCTCCATTCATAAGTCTGCGGAACATATTATGGAAATTTTTTCGAATTTTATTATATGTGTCCAAAAACATTTCCGAAGATTTTGTCCGTATTTCTTCACTTACGCGAACAAGATTTTCCAACGTCTTTTGCGTGTCGTTGTAGTTTGCCTGCTGACGTTCGTAGCGTTCCTTTTCTTCTGCAAACTGCTCAATTGCCATTAAGTTCGGAGTTCCAAGTTCCTGAATTTTTTGCTTTACCTGTGCTAACTTTTCTTTTAAAGCTGAAACTGGAGTTGTTATAGTGTACATCCGCTCTTCAAATTCCATCAGGTCGCGCGAAAAATTTTCCTGGAAATTTTGTTTAACATTTCTGATTTCAGTGTCGTACTGCGCAATTCCAACGCTGAATTTTTCAAGCTGACTTTGATATTTATTCCGCTCCTCTTGTTTTTTCTGAAGCGCGCTTTGTTTTCCGCTTACCTGGCTGTTGCATTCAGCAATCTGCTTATCCAAATCATTCAATTCAGAGGTAATTTTTTGTCCTTGAGCTTCTAGTTCCGCAATTGATTCTTCAGTTTCTTGAAGCTGTTCTTCGTTTTCTTCCCGGCGCTTGTTTTCTTCAAAAAGCTCATTCTGCTGTTCCCGAAGCGAAGTTTCCTCGGAAGCCAAAGTTTTTCGCAAAGTTGAAATTTGCTGCTCGCATGAAGTTATTTGCTGAGCCATCTGCGCTTGGTTTATTCTTAATTTTGAAAGAGTGTCTTTGTATTCATCAATTTTTTTATTAAGTGCATTGTTTTTTGAAGTGAGTTCCGCACTTTCATTTTTTATTGAATCGATTGTAGCAAGATTCTGTTGAATTGAAGAGTCGATTTCGCGTTTTTTTGTGATAATTCCTTCCGGCGAAAGAAAATCGTCAATAAACTGCGGTGTTGTTTTTGTATATTCAGAAATCGACTGCGAAAGTTCTTCCAGCATCCGCAAAATTTCTGTAAATGCCGCAACCGCATCAATTCCCATTTGCGCAGAATCTTTTTCAGAATGTGAAGGAAGAGATGAAAAGTCCTTGAAAATATTTGCCCGTCCGTTCGCATAAATTTTTATTTTTTCAAGAGCTGTATCAAGAGCTTCTTTTGCTTTTTTATTTGAAGTGCTCGAATATCCTGCGTCTTTTAATTTTGCGTCAAGTTCTGTAACAATATCTTCAGTTATCGATGTAAGCTGTTTTTGAAGCTCCACGCGCTCTGAGTCAAGGTTGTTGATTTTTCCGGAGTTTGTGTTTATGAGTCTTAAATTTTCTTCAATCTGACTTGAAGACTGCCTGATATTTTCAGAAAAATTTTCAACATTTTTATTTATATCTGAAAGCTGCTTGTGTTTTTCGTGAAGCTCCGCATTTTGGCTGTCAATTTCTTCATTATATTCATCAATGCGCTCTTCAATGTTTTTTATGCGGTTTTCAATTTGCCCGATTTTTTCTTTCATCTGGCTTTGATGTTCGTGAAGCTGCCGAGCCATAGCTTTTTTTCCGGTTTGCTCTGCGCTGATTTTTATGACAAGCTGCTGTTTTGTGTTTACTTGTTCCTGAAGTTCTTTTACTTTGTCCGTGTTGACTTGAAGCGTATTTAAAATTTCTTCAATTTCATTTGCCGCGGAATTTCTTTTTTCTTCAGCTTCTTTTCTGTTCTGCTCATGGCGCGCCTTGTTCTGCGTAAAATCCTTGAGCTTTAAAAGCTGAATGTCAAGCTCGCATTCAAATTTTTCATCTTGAAGTTTTCTGTATTTTGCAGTTTTTTCAGCCTGAACTTTTAAAGTTTCGTAGCTGCGTTTTGTTTCCGCAAGTCCAATATCAATTTGAGCCAAATTCGCCCTTGTTTTTTCGAGCTCACGTTCTGCATCTGCAACTTCTGCCTTTGAACGGCTGATTCCTGCGGCTTCCTCAAAAAGATAACGTCTGTCTTCCGGCTTGCTTGAAAGAATCTGGTCGATTTTTCCCTGCTCCATGACAGAATAGGCTGCTTTTCCAACTCCAGTGTCCATAAAAAGCTTGCGGATTGAAGAAGCACCAACTTGATTTGAATTTATAAAATATTCGTTTTCACCGTTGCGGTAAAGCCTGCGTTTTATTGCGATTTCAGAATCTTCAAGAGGAAGAAGTCCGTTTTCGTTTGCAATTGTCAGTGTAACTTCCGCCATAGAAAGTGCCGGACGAGTTTCTGTTCCGTTGAAAATTACGTCTTCCATTGATTCGGCGCGAAGATTTTTTGAGCGGTTTTCTGCAAGAACCCATTTTATTGCATCAACAACATTGCTTTTTCCGCAGCCATTAGGACCAAGCAGGGCAGTAATTCCGTCAGCAAAATTTATATGAGTTCGATCGGCAAATGACTTAAAACCGAATATTTCAAGACTTTTTAAAAACACAGGAAGTTCCTTAATTTAAAATGTTTTTCTATTATAGCAAAATGGCCTTTGAGCCTCAAGTATTAAAGGAATTTGGATCAACAACATTGCCTTTATAAAGCATTTTTGGAAAAACTTTTATCTTCAGTTTTTTCTCGAGTCGGGCATAGTTTTCCATTTCCCAGGCATCTCCGATTACACAGTTTATTCCAGTTGCTCCGGCTCTTGCAGTTCTTCCTGCACGGTGAATAAAAAAATCTTCTTTTTCAGGCAAATCCATCTGAACAACGTGAGTTATGCCTTCTATGTCAAGTCCTCTAGAAGCAAGATCTGTTGTAATGAGAATTTTGGCTTTTCCGCTTCTGAATCTGTCGATTGCCGATTTTCTGTCAACCTTGTTCGTTTTTCCGCACAAAGTTTCGCAGTCGATTTTTTTAAACCTTAGTTTTGAAGCAATGTTTTCAATTTGATCAGATTTTGAAGTGAAAACAAGAAGCTTTTTTGGTTTTTCCGCATTTATAAAACTTCTCAGCGTGTCGATTTTGTCTCTTCTTTCTGCAAAAATTGCCCAATGCGAAATTTGCTTTCTAAGAACATTTTCCATGGGAAGCGCAACAAAAAGAATCGCGTTTTCCTTTTCATCATTTAAAATTCCGTTTCTTGCTTTCTGAAGAATTTCTCGTGTGTATTTGCTTACAGTGGCGGAATTTCCTATAAGCTGAACTGATTTTGGGAGACGCTCCATAAGATCTTTTGTGCTGTCCCTAAGTTCAGGACTTAAAAGACGGTCAGCCTCATCAAGAACAAGAGTTTCAATTCCGTCAGCCTTGAGTTTTTTTAAATGAATCAGCTCAAGAAGCCGTGCAGGCCCTCCAATTACAATTTCTGGCTTTTCCTTTAAAAGTTCGATTTGACGTGAAATTGGTGCTCCGCCAATAAGCAAGGCGCATTTTATTCCGCTGATTTTCTGCACTTGAACTTTTATTTGGGAAGCAAGTTCGTAAGTCGGGGAAGCAATCATAAGACGCGCCATTCTTTTTTCTGTGGAATTCAATCGGCTAAGCAGCGGCAGCAAATATGCGAACGTTTTTCCAGTTCCAGTTTCGCTTTGGAACATTATATTTTTTCCTTCTGAAATAAGCGGAATTATTTTTTTCTGCACCTCGGTAGGTTCTTTTATGCCGATTTCTTCAAGCTTTGCGACAATTGACTCGTCAACTTTTAGTTCTAAAAATTTGTTCATAAACAAAATATAGCATATTTTTAAAGTTTTGTGATATACTATGCAAATATGAAAATTGGAATTGATACGTTTGGTTGCGACCACGGTAAATCCGGGCTCGGCTCATACCTTATGTCTTTTATAAATAATCTTCCTGCTGAAAATGAATTCAACTTTGAACTGTTCGGGGAAGAAATCGACAGATACACTTATAACGCAAAGCGCGATGTTCCTTTTTCTAGCATTGGAATAAAACCGACTCCTGGAGCAATTCGTCTTTGGCATTATTTGTCTGCAAATCGATTTATAAAAAAAACTGGATACAATGCGGTTGTTTTTCCGGCTGGAGCTAGACTTATTCCTTCAAAATTTAAAGTTCCCGGCATTGCAATAATAAATGACATTCCTGGAAATATTTTTAAAAACGAAAACTGGCTTGCGCAAAAGCACATAAAAACCGGACTTTCAAATGTTGACTGCATAATTGTTCCGAGCATGTTCGTAAAGAAAAATCTTGAGCGTTTAGGACTGAAATGCAGGCGAATAGAAATTGTCCACAACGGAATCGACCACAGCATTTTTTTTCCGATTGACTCTCTTGGAATTGAAAATGAAATTGCTGATATAAAGCCGTTCGCAATAAAAAAGCCTTATATAATTTATGCAAGCCGTATGCAAAGTCCTGAAAAAAAGCACATTGAGCTCATAAAAGCATTTTCGCTGTTTAAGGAAAAAACAAATTTGCCGCATAGACTTGTAATTGCCGGAAGCGACGGACCTTACAGCGATGAAGTTCACAAGGCGGCATTTGAATCTTCTGCGGCGAGCGACATTTTTATAACCGGATATTTTCCGCATGAAAGTTTTCCTGAGTTATATAGAAATTCTGAGGCCTGTGTTTTTCCTTCTGTGAATGAAGGGGCGGGGCTTCCTATTCTTGAAGCTATGGCGACTGGAATTCCTGTTGCCTGTGCAAAAGCCGGAGCTCTTCCGGAAGTTGCTGGGAACAATGCGCTTTTCTTCGATAGCAATAACATAGAAGAATTTGCTTCATGCATAGAAAAAATAACAACAGACGAAGTTTTTAGGAAAAAAATATCAGAAAGTGCTCTTGTCTGGTCAAAAAGATTTTCTTGGGAAAAATGTGTGCTTGAAACTTTGGAGATAATAAAAAGTATTTTAAAATAAAAAAGGAGCTTCCGTTAGCTGTTGCATTTGAAAGCTCCTTTCATTTTTTTAAGCTGTTTTTTGTTCAATCAAAAGGGATTCCGCAGTTGGAAGTTCTTTTTGATTTACAATATCTTTTGTGATTACAAGTTTCTTTTTGCCTTTTACACTCGGAACTTCGTACATAAGGTCAAGCAAAATGTGCTCTACAATTGCCCTTAGTCCGCGTGCTCCAGTTTTGCTTCTTATTGCCATTTCTGCAATCTGGTCAATCGCATCATCGTCAAAAGAAAGCTCCACATCGTCTATCGCAAAAATAGCCTGAAACTGTTTTGTTATTGCATTTTTTGGCTCTACAAGAATTCTCTTTAAGTCTTCCTTGTTGAGTTCCTTTAAAGCACAGGTCATTGGAAGTCGTCCGATAAGTTCTGGTATAAGACCGAATTTTACCAAGTCATCGCTTGTAACTTGATTCAAAAGCTCCATTCGCTCTTCATTTGTTCTGTGAGTGCCTTCCGCTCCGAATCCTATTGAAGCAGTTGAAAGACGCTGCTCAATTATTTTGTCAAGTCCAACAAAAGCTCCGCCGCAAATAAACAGAATATTTGTGGTATCAATATCAATCATTTCCTGATTCGGGTGTTTTCTGCCGCCCTGAGGAGGAACTGAAGCATGTGTTCCTTCAAGAATCTTTAAAAGCGCCTGCTGAACGCCTTCACCAGAAACATCGCGTGTAATTGAAGTGTTTTCACTTTTCCTTCCGATTTTGTCTATTTCGTCAATAAAAATGATTCCTCGTTCTGCTGCTGCAATATCTCCATCCGCCGCATTGATGAGCTTTAAAAGAACATTTTCAACGTCTTCGCCAACGTATCCGGCTTCAGTAAGGGTAGTGGCATCCGCAATTGCAAATGGAACATTCAGTTTCTGCGCAAGTGTTTTTGCAAGAAGTGTTTTTCCCGAGCCAGTTGGCCCTAAAAGAAGAATGTTCGATTTTTCAATTTTCACATCCATTGTAAGCTGCTGTTCTCTTGAAATCGAAAGCTGCTTGTAATGATTGTATACTGCCACGGAAAGAACTTTTTTCGCATAATCCTGACCGATAACGTACTGGTCAAGATACGATTTGAATTCTTTTGGAGAAGGAATTGCGCTCATGTCGATTGGAGCGATTGTGTGGGCTTCATTGTTTAAAATCGTCTGGCAAGTTGCAACACAATGCTCGCAGATATAAATCATGTCATCTGGGGAACTTACAACTCTTCTATGTTCATCAGCAGGACGACCGCAAAATGCGCATACCGGCTGATTGTTTCTGCCTAATCTGGCCATTATTGAACTCCTTTTTTCGCGCTGTTCATTATATGGTCAATTATTCCATAATTTTTTGCATCTTCTGCTGGCATATAAAAATCACGCTCCATATCAACTGCGATTTCTTCTTCTTTTTTTCCTGTCTGCATGGAAAGATATTTTATGCTAAGTTTTTTTAAGCGTCCGATTTCCTTTGCCTGAATCGCAATGTCGCTTTCCTGGCCTTGAGTTCCGCCCCAAGGCTGATGAATCATCACACGGCTAGAAGGAAGAGCGTATCTTTTTCCGATTGTTCCGCCGGCAAGAATAATTGCACCCATGCTTGCTGCCTGTCCCATGCAAATAGTCTGAATATCGCATCTTACATATTGCATAGTATCGTAAATTGCAAGTCCTGCTGTAACTGAACCGCCAGGGCTGTTTATATACATGCTTATGTCTTTTTCTGGATTTTCGCTTTCTAGATAGAGAATTTGCGCCACAATCAAATCTGCTGTTTCATCGCGGATTTCTCCATCCACAAAAATTATTCTGTCCTTTAAAAGCCTTGAATACAAGTCATAGGCACGCTCTCCGTTTCCGCTTCTTTCAATGACAGTCGGAACAAGAGTATTCATAAATTCATTCATTAAATTTTCCTCTGATGAATAGTGTAAACAAAAAAAACGGAATGGGCAACACTCCGTTTTTTTCTTATCGTCAGAAATTTTATAAACTAGCGATTGTTTTTAAAAAGATCCGCAAAGTCAACTTTGTCGCCTTTTGAAACTTTCACCTGTTTGTAAAGCTCATCGTAAAGCTTGTTTTCTTTTATTTCATCAATAATATATTCTTTTGCACGTGCATCTTTGTAGTGCTCTTTTACTTCATCAAGAGTTGAGCCTGATTCATCTGCAATTTTTGCGAATTCTGCTTCAACTTCTTCTGGAGTAACCGCAATATTTTTCTCACGGATAAGAGCATCAACAATCAGGCGGCTTTTGAGCATTTTTTCAGCATCTCCAGTCCACTGTGTGAGCATATTTTCTTTTGACTGTCCAGAAGCTGAAATCATTTTTTCAAGCTGCTCTGGTGTTGTCTGGAACTGCTGCGCCATCATTCTCCAGCGGCTTTCCATTTCTGCCTGAACCATTGACTTTGGAAGCACAATCGGATTTTTTTCTACAAGCTGCTCAAGAAGACTCTGCGATTTAAGTTCTGAAATTTTTCTATTTTTTGCGCTTTCAAGACCTTTAGAAATATCTTTTTTAAGATCATCAAGTGTTTTGTATTTTTCGCTTACATCCTGCGCAAGCTCGTCATCAAGAGCTGGAAGATTGCGGAGTTTTATAGCTTTTACAGTTACGCTGATTTTCTTTGTTTTTCCGGCAAGATCTTTGTTTTCATCTTTAGCATCATAAGTCTTAGAGATTTCCTTTGTCTCATCCTTTTTCATGCCAATGATTTCGTCATCAATCTTGTAGATATTCTCACCTGTTCCAACAGTGAAAACAAAGCCTTCGCGCTCGCTTCCTTGAATTGCAGCTCCAGAGTCATCAAGCTCTTTGTAGTCGATTGTAACAATATTGTCTTTTTCAACAGGCTCGCCTTCTTTTTTATCGATTACAACAGCGTTTCTTTCCTGAATAGCTTTCAATTCTTCATTGAGTTCTTTTTCGCCAATTTCAACCTGAGGCTCTTTTACTTCAATTTTTGAAAAATCTTTTACTTCAACAGAAGGGAAAACGTCATAAACAACAGAAAAAGTCAAATCTTTGTCTGTGCTGAATTCTGGAAGCTTGTCGCCGTCAAGACGTGGCTGAGTGTAGGGAAGAGGACGGATGTCTTTTGATTCTTCCTCTGCGAAAATCTGGTTCAAAGATTCATCGATAAGATCTGCGAGAACTTCCTGCTTTAGGGAATCTCCATACTTTTGTTCAAGAACTTTTACAGGAACATGACCTTTGCGGAATCCTGGAAGCTGAACATTTTTTGCGTATTTAGAAATGTTTTTGTTGTATCCAGAAACAACATCTTCTTTTGCAATTGTGGCAGTGAGTTTTACTGCTGAATTTTCAAGTTTGGAAATTTCCTTTGTTACCTTCACGTGGGAACCTCTCGATTATAAAATACACCGGGTCAAGGCACGCTTCATTTTAATCCTTGACACAGCCGTTTTTAGGGATTTATAAGCCCTAAATAAAAAAGCGATTCAGAAAAAATCCAAATCGCTTCGTCGTCGAGCGGAAAACGGGAATCGAAC
>NZ_DBKJ01000101.1:0-12481 GCF_002297325.1 Treponema sp. UBA753
TTTCCGCGCCGAATATTTTTGTGTGCGTTGCAGAATATTTGGGAATGACCGCCGGAATGATTGCGCTTTCGCACTTTGCGATGAACTTTTTGCAGTCACGGCACATATACGCATAGATGCTGAAATAAATCGGGTACGGCGGTCTCTTTATTCCCCGTAAATCGCGCGGATCTGCGAGAATATTGTGGCAAGCTGATTCGCGTTCTTTTTCAGGCAGACGCACCAGAATGTTACGTTCACTTCGCTGTCTGAAATCGGAACTGCTTTTTTGTCTTTCATTTCGCAGACGTTCTGAATCGTGAAGTTTGTGACAAACGACGGCAGTTCTGTGAGCTTTGCAAGCTGCCTTAATGCGGACATTTCCTGCTGGTCAAAAAATTCCACATTTGGAATGAGCTTTTTTGTGGTTTCATACCAGAATCCGAGCTTGCTATAAATCAGGATTTTTTCTCCGGCAAGGTCTTTCAGGCTGATTTTGTCTTTTTCTGCAAGCCTATGGTTTTTCGGAAGGACGATGAATAGATTTTCCGTGAACAGTTTTACCGCCGCGTATTTTTCCGTGTTCTTTGGCGGGGCGAGCGTTACGACCAGTTTTGATTTTCCGCTGTCGAGCGACTTGTAAAGCTCCTTTTCGTTGTCTTTCAGTTCAGATTTTACCGTCATTCCAATAAACTGCTGCGAAAGAATCGGCGTGAGCTCTGAAATCGGCATTGGCGCAATCGACGCAAAACTGAAAATTCTGTGCGTCTGCTCGTACTCAATGACTTTCTTTTCAAAAGCCGTCTCCGCATCAATCACTTTCTGCGCATACTCGGCGGCAATCTTTCCGTTCTCGTTCAGGATGATTCTGTTTTTTCCGCGCTCAAAAAGCTGGATTCCCAAATCTTCTTCAAGTTTTTTCATGGAGCGGCTCAACGCCGGCTGCGACACATTCATCTTTTCCGCCACCGCCGTAAGAGTTCCGTACTTTGGAAAGGCGGCAAGCTCATTCAAAACGTAGAGTTCTATCATAGTTTGAAAATATCACAGTTTTTTGATTTTTGCCATAACCAAAACTTATGCTTGGAAAGGCTGTTTTTTTATTCGGGCGTTCCCCTCGCTCCGTTTCGACAAGCTCAACAACCGCTCGGGGGCGGGCTTTTCGGGGTTGCGCTATCGCTTCATTGCTCCACTACGCTTTGCTCCGTTTCGCAACGGCTACGCCGCCCCTACAATCCCTAACGCAAAATACTATGGAAGTTTTGCCAAAAATTGTGTATAGTGTTTTTTGTGAACAATTTAGATTCAGAAAAAATAAAATTTATTGACCTTTTCTGCGGCTGCGGTGGTTTTACAAAAGGATTTTCGGAAGCAGGTTTTTCTTCCGCATTCGGAATAGATGTCTGGAAAGACGCAGTGGTCACATATAAAAAAAACTTTCCAAATTCAGTTGCTTTTTGCGGAGATATAAAAGAACTTTCAAGCGAGAAAATATTTGAACTTACAAAACTGGAAAAGAATGATATTCCGCTGATAATAGGCGGCCCGCCTTGTCAGGGATTTTCAGTCGCCGGAAAAAGAATTGTGGATGACGAACGAAACAAACTTTATAAATCATTTGTGCGCCTTGTGGATGAAATCAAGCCAAAAGTCTTTGTTATGGAAAACGTTCCGAACATTCTTTCAATTGGTGATGGAATTGTAAAAGAATCAGTCCTAAATGATTTTACAGAAATTGGTTATAACGTTGCCTATAAAATTCTTACAGCTTCTGATTACGGAGTTCCGCAGGCAAGACGGCGAGCATTTTTCGTCGGCTTGAAAAAAGATGTTTTTGGAGAAGAAATGTTTGAATTTCCAGAAAGTCAGAATACTTGTGTAACTTCTTTAGAGGCTCTATCTGATTTGCCAGAAGATTCACTTTCAGACGGAACAAATTATTTTACAGAAGCAAAGTCAGATTACCAAAAACTAATGCGGCAAAATTCTCAAAAAATCTATAATCATGAAATTACCCAGCACAGTGAACAGACGAAAAAAATAATTGCTCTTGTTCCAGATGGTGGAAACTACAAAGATTTACCTTTGGATTTGCAGCAGACAAGAAAAGTCCACATTGCATGGACTCGTTTAAATAGCAACAAGCCAAGTTTTACAATAGACACTGGTCATCGTCATCATTTTCATTATAAATGGAACAGAATTCCGACTGTCAGAGAAAGTGCAAGGCTGCAGTCCTTTTCCGATGATTTTATTTTTATAGGCACAAAAACTAGTCAATATAAACAAGTAGGAAATGCAGTTCCGCCACTTTTAGCTAAAGCAATTGCGGAAAAAATAAGGGAGTTGTTAAATGTATAAAATTCCAAATGAATATTTTTATAGGCTTCATCATGTAAGACCTCGTTTTAAAGGTGATATTGAAAATGTCCTTTTCTATGTGGCTCATATTTGTTCTGAATTGAAAGAACTTCCTATAAAAGAATATGCTGAAAAAATGAATCAAGCAATTTATTTGTTTCCAGGAAATTCAAATAGTGTTGAAAAAACAATAAACAATTGGCGGACAGAAATTGCAGCATTATTTGGATTTTATATTGAAGACAAGAAATCAAGAAACACAAAAACAGGTGAAACAGCATACTTTCTTGATAAAACACAGGATTTAGTTCAATTCTTTAAGTTTTATCTTTTTAAATTTCAATATCCAGGCGGACATTTAAAGTCAAATGAAATAAAAAATATGATTGATGCAGGAATACGATTTAAGCCTGCTCAATACATATTAAAAATGATGAACAGCTATGAAATTGAAAATGAAAGACCTCTAAACATAACTAAAGAAGAAGCTACACATTGTATTTTCAATGATTTACGCGTTACAAGAGATAATAGAAATGTTTTAGAGACTGCTGGCATTATTCTTGAAAATCGAAAACATAAAATAGAATATGAACATGGCGGAGATGTAAATCGCTATGCAGGCGATATTCTTGATTACATGGTTCAAGCGAATTTGCTGCATGAATCACATGGATATTATTCAATCAATCATACAGAAATGGAAGCCATAATGTGTTTTATAAATGATGATGAATTGTTTCATGGGTATGATGATTTTTATGGAAAAACTTTTTCAGTTTCTGATATTTCTACATTAGAGGCTGATTGGTTCGAATATGTAAATTCAAATTTAGCAGAAGATTTATTTAAAACAGATTTATCAAGTTATTTTATTGATGAAAATGAAGATTCTGAAAAATCTGATTTTGAGGTTGCAGTTGATTCAAAAATTGAGGAAATACTTAATGATGTTGGCTCAACTAAAGATATTGGAGATTTGGGAGAAGCTCTTGTAATTGGGCATGAAAAGGTAAGATTAAAGAATCTTGGGCGAGAAGATTTAATTCATCTTATAAAGAAAATCCCTACACAATTAGCTGTTGGATATGACATTCAAAGCGTGGAAGAAAATCAGCTTAAACGATTTATAGAAGTAAAAACATCTATAAGTTATAAGCCATTAAAATTTTTTAGTTTTCATTTGACTCGCAATGAATGGGATTCTGCAACAACCTTAAAAGATAGATATTTTGTTTACCGTCTTATGATAAATAAAACAAACAAGATGATTTATATATTGCAAGACCCGGTGAAATTATATAAAAACGATAAGATTGCAATGCGTATAACTGACGGGGCTGATATTTCTTTTTCGGAAGATGTAAGCGAAAAAACGGAGTTGCTGATATGGGAAAATTAAAAGTTGCTTCTCTTTTTTGTGGCTGTGGCGGAACTGATGTTGGACTTTTAGGCGGATTTGACTTTCTTGGAAAACATTATGGACAGAATAATATGGAAATTGTCTATGCAAATGACATTGATGACAATGCTTGTAAGATTTTTGAAGAAAACTTCAATTTGAAGCCTGACAATAGGGATATTCGGGAAGTCAAATCTTCAGAATTGCCTGACATTGATGTTTTGACAGGCGGATTCCCTTGTCAGTCGTTTTCAATTATTGCCCAGAATCCAAAGCGATTAGGCGTAAAAGATGACAGAGGAAAACTGTTTTTTGAAATGTGCAGGATTTTACGGGAAAAACAGCCTAAATGTTTTATTGCGGAAAATGTAAAAGGAATTCTTACAGCAAACAAAAAAGAAGCTTTTCCGTTAATTATAAAGGAATTTGAAAATAGCGGTTATACGGTGAAATATCAGATTCTTAATTCAGCAAATTACGGTGTTCCTCAAAAAAGAGAGCGTGTAATAATCGTTGGATTTAGAAATGATTTACACATTGATTTTCATTTTCCAGAATCAATTATTATTAACACTTCGGAATTTGAGCCTTTAAAAAAGGTTATAGAAAACAGTGTTGATGAAAAATATTACTTTTCTCAAAGAGCGGTTGACGGAATGATGAAACGCCGTGAAAAAATGAACAAAGGCCGTGCTCAAGATATTGAAAAGCCTTGTAATACAGTTGGGGCGCACCTTGCAAAAGTTTCATTAAACAGCACAGACCCGGTTTTGCTTGAAAACGGCAGATACAGACGTTTCACTCCTCGAGAAGTCGCAAGAATCCAGTCTTTCCCTGAAAACTTCAAACTTGTCGGCTCTGAGCATGCCCAATACCGCGCATTGGGAAATGCAATTGCTCCAGTAATGTTCTGGTATGTTGCAAATGAAGTAAATAGAATTCTTGAAGAATTAGAATTGAAAGACAAAGAAATGCAGCCATTGTTTGAAAGCAAGAAAAATAAAGAAATAAAAACTGCATAAATCCTATAATAAAATAGAGGTAATGAAATATGGAAGTTAATAAAATTTTTTGTTTTCTAGTGCTTGCTCAAAAGAAAGTAAAAGAATTGAAAGAAAATATTGGAAAAGAAGTTTCTTGCAATGAACCTATTTATAAAATGGTAAGTGATATTTTAAAAAATTTGGAATCAAACTGTAACATACCAATAAAATTTCTTCCCGTATCAGGAACACAGAACAATGAAGTATTGTTGAATTTAAGAAAACTTAATGATGATTTTTCCTTGGATAATGCTAAATACTTATCAACAAGATTGTCATCTTGTACTGATTTGACAATGAAGAATGGCTTGTTTTTTATTATAAAGCTATGCAGTGAAAATGATGAAAGAATTGTACTATTCCGAATTCCTGCCGAAACTGGCATTATGATAAAAAATTCAAAAGAAAATAATTTTCAACTTGATATATCTGATGATGTTTTTATAAAAAATTCTCATAAGTTTAAAATTGCATACTTTGATAAAGCGGATAACTTCCTTACAGGATTTGCAATTGACAAACAGATTAATCAAGATAAAAAGATTAAATATATTTCTGATTATTGGATAAAAGATTTTCTCAACTGTGAATTATCAATGACTCCAAAACGTGGAACAAAAATGCTCGCTGAGGCAATTAGGAAGACTATTGAAGTAACAGACAGTGAAACAGTGCAAAAAGAACTTACTGGTGTTATTTCAATGATTCCAAATGTGAATCAGAAACTTACATCTTTTGAAGGTTTTTTCTCTTTAATGAATCTATCTGAAGAAACTAAAAATGAAGTCCTTAGTAAATTGTCCGCAATAAATTCATCTGTTCAATTTCAGATTGATTCCGAAGAATTCAACAGTAATTGCACATATCAATTTTTGATAATGGATAATGGAGCAATCGCAATAGCCCCATCAAAAGATTTTGATACAGTTTGGACTCTTACAAAGAATGATGATAAAACAATGATAAAGTCTTGTGGAAAAGTTGTAAAAAGAAAGTATAAACAAAAGGTCTGACTTTATGAAAAAAAAAGAAATACTAGATTTGTACACAAAACGATACAATTTTTTGCAAGAAGCTGCTAAGGACTTGAAATCTGATTTAACAAATACATTTGATAACATTCCGAGAACCGAAATTCATATTGACAGGATAGATACTAGAGCAAAAGGAATTGATAGATTCGTCGATAAAGCTTTAAAAGAAAAAGATGGAAAGTTAAAGTATCAAAATCCAATAAATGAAATACAAGACCAAATTGGAGCAAGAATATTAGTTTTGTATTTGAAAGATGTTGAGAATGTTGGAAACAGAATTCATGACTATTACACAAATTTTGAAGATATTAATAAAGAGCCTGATAACGACCATGAATTCAAATATTTTGGAAGACACATGATTCTTACAATGCCGCAAGAAATTAGAGATAAATATGGAAAAGAAAATATTCCTGTTGTATTTGAATTGCAAATAAAAACTCTTTTTCAATATGCGTGGTCAGAATGCGAGCATGATTTGAATTACAAACATATCGAAGGGGGAGAATTAGGAAAAGAAGAACAAAGACTTTTGGCTTTATCTTCTGCTCAGTCGTGGGGAAGTGATAAAATTTTCGATGAATTGCTGAGTAAGATTCAAAAATAATTTTTTTCTATTTTTATACACTCCACATCGTACTCACTACGAACATCGCTTTTTCAAAATTCTTCATTCGTACTGAGTACGAACCGTGTTTTTTGTGATTTTCTTGAATCGTATTCAGTACGAATGTCATTTTCTGAATTTTTCAGGAATCGTACTGAGTACGAACGTCATTTTTTCAAATTTCATAAATCGTACCTAGTACGAATGTTGTTTTTGCAGAATCCTAAAATCGTACTGAGTACGAAAGCCGCCTTTCAGTTTTTTAATCGTACTCACATTTTATTTGTCGTTTTCCAAGAATTTGTTTATCTTTAAACAATCGGTCAGGGAAATAAACAGAATTGCGCCGTTCAAAGACAGCTTGCAATTTTGCGGGAATCGGGTGTCGCCCGGAAACACGGAAAGAGCTTTGTTTATTTTTTTGCCAGTTTTTATCAGTTCAGCATGGAGGAAAAAATGAACAAAGTAAAATCAACAATCCGTATCACCGAGGTGGACGGGCTTTCGGACTCGGTCATCCGCATTTTCGGCGCGGACTCAAAGGCTCAGGAAGACGCTTTCCTAAAGTCGCAGATAGCAGAGCTTACGGTTTTAAGCGACGCGATTACGGAGGCTATCCTAAAGGACAAGGCGGTTTCAAACCTTGACGAGGCAGACTCAAAGCGAGACGAGGCCGTGAGAAATCTTGGCGCGCTTCTTTCGGGCTATGCGGTTTTTCCGCTTGAGGAGAAGAAAGCTGCGGCTATCAGCCTGAAGGCTATTTACGACAAGTACGCGAAGTCGGGCATTTTGAGCGCGAGCTATGTTTCTGAAAGCTCGATGATTGAAAGCCTTCTAAAAGACCTTTCGTCTGCGGAAGCTGCGGCGGATATTGAGAAGCTGGACGGCGTTGCTGAGATTATTGCGGCAATCCGGGCGGCTCAGGACAACTTCACGGCGGCGAACGACGCTTTTGTAAAGGCGGAGGGCAGCAAGGGCGCGAGCGCGTCAAGCTACAAGAAGCCGATTCTTGCGGTCATAAACGACAAGATTGTTCCGTACCTTAACACGATGGCGATTGTGGGAAACACGGCGGTCGCGGACTTTGCGAAGGGCGTTGAGACTGAAATCAGCCGAGTGAACGAGAGCGTTGCAAAGAGGGGAAAGTAAGTTCAATTCGTAATGCGTAATGAATAATTCGTAATTTTCATTGTGCGTTGTGTTTTTTCAGGCAGCTTCTGCTTTTGGCAGGGGCTGTTTTTTTTTCGTTCTTCGTTTTGCTCTTTCCTTTGCCATAATCAAAACTTATGCTCAGCAAAAAAACATTATATTTTAAATATTTTCCAGCGTGATTTATATTCTTTTTTAGAGAGCGTTAGGGATAGTAGCACCTGCGAAGCAGTCCACTGGAGCGAACAAAGTGAGTGAAGCGGATGAGCCGCGGTTAGACGGCGAAGTGCGGATAGCCCGACCCGACATTTTCCGCCGGAGTTGATTCTTTCTGCGGGAATTGATTCCGACATGGATGGCGGATTAGGGGCAGAAAAATTGCAAGAAGCGAAGCTTCTTGTTCGACAGGATGTCGGGTAACGCCCTGAAAATTTGAAATCAAAACAAACAAAGGAGGAAACTATGAAAAAGATTCTTTTTTCGGCGGCTGCGGTGGCTCTGATGGCGGGCTTTGCGTTTGCTTCTCCTAAGTCAAAACCGCTCAGCATCAAAAAGCAGGGAATTTTCAGTTCGGGCGGAACGGTTACAGAGCCGGTTCCGGGAAAATACAACGAGACGACAAACTGGCTTTCCAAGACACGCGAGGGAAACACGGCGCACGTTGACCATGCGAACGTTCTTTATCAGATTCCGGCTAAGGAAAAGGCAAGCCCGGTTGTGTTCCTGCACGGCTACGGACAGAGCAGAATGGGCTGGATGACGACTCCCGACGGGCGCGAGGGCTGGAGCGACATTGCTTTGCGGAACGGACGCGCGGTTTTTCTTGTTGGCTAGCCGCGTCGAGGCGAATCCGGAAGCACATCCGTTATGACAAGCGGATTCATCGACACTTTTGCGGACAGGACAAACGAATATCTTCCGGGCGATCAGTCCTGGTACACTCACTTTAGAATCGGGCGTGTTGCTCCGGGACGCTACGATGGAAGCCAGTTCCAGGAAGGAGAAGAGGCGCAGAACCAGTTTTTCCGCCAGATGACGCCGAACACAGGAGCTTATGATGAAAAGCTTTTCGGCGCGGCGTTGAGCGAGGTTCTTTCCGACAGCGCGAAAATCACCGGCAAAAAGGCGGTCTACGTTACACATTCGCAGGGCGGAAGAGTAGGCTGGCAGACGGACGCTCAGAACATGGCGGCGCTGATTGCAGTTGAGCCGGGCGGAACTCCGGCGGCAGGCTCTGCGGAATACAAGAAATTCCTTGAGGCGAAGATTCCGATGGTCGTGATTTTCGGCGACTACATCGACAATGGGCCTAGCGACATTCATTCAACCGCGTTCTGGAAAAACGTGCGCGACCAGGCTCTTGACTTTGCCGAGCATTACCGTGCTGACGGCGGCGACGCGGAAGTCTGGGACTTGCCGAAAATGGGAATCACCGGCAACAGCCACTTTATGTTCCAGGAAAAAAACAACAGGCAGATTGCTGGCCTGATTGAAAACTGGCTCAAAGCCCGGAAACTGTAAAGGTTGTAGAAAATTGGAGGTACACATGAAAAAATCACTTTTGAATGTCGCGGTCTTTACTGCGGCAGTTATCGGCACAGCGGGTTTTTCTGCCTGCGCCACAACAAAATCAGCGGAAACGAAGGAGGTCTCTATGAAAAGTTTTAATGGAAATCCGTGGGAATTGGTTTACGACGGAGCGGTTACGGAAAATGTAAAGGGTAAGGTGAATATCCGCCCGGTTACTTACGATTTGAACGGAATTGCGATTTCGGCGAATCTTTATCTTCCGGCGGACTATGACGAATCTGACTCAAAGAAATATCCTGCACTTACGGTGGCCCATCCGAACGGCGGCTGCAAGGAGCAGGTTGCGGGATTGTATGCTCAAAAGCTTGCCGAGGCCGGCTACATCACGATTGCGGCGGACGCGAGCTATCAGGGGGCAAGCGGCGGTGAGCCTCGTCTTCGCGACTGGCCTGCGAACAGAATCAACGATGTAAGCGGAATGGTTGACTATCTTGTTCAGCTTCCGAAAGTTGACAGCGCAAGAATCGGCTCGCTTGGAATCTGCGGTGGCGGCGGCTACACTCTTGCTGCAAGCCAGACCGACAAGAGAATCCGCGCGGTGGCGACTCTTTCAATGTTCAACTCAGGCCGCGTAAGAAGAAACGGTTTTGGCGACAAGCAGATTGCCACAATTCAGGAGCGTCTTTTGAGGGCAAGCAACGCGCGCAACGAGGAGCTTAAGGGCAATGTTCTTTATGAAGGATTTTTGCCTCCGCACAAGGACGATGCCGAGCTTCGCAAGATTATGGAAAGCCAGCCGGAGGGACTTTACAAGGACGGAATCGACTACTACGGACTTTCTTACCGCCATCCGCGCGCGACCGGAAGCTACACGACCGAATCTTTCATCAAGCTCATGGCGTTCGACGTTGAGGACAGAATGGACTTGATAAACCAGCCGCTTTTGATGATTGCAGGCTCTGCCGCCGACACGCTCTATATGTCAGAGGACGCTTTCAAAAAGGCGACCGGAACAGCTGACAAGGAGCTTTACTTGATTGACGGCGCGTCCCACATCAAGACTTACTGGAAAAGTGAATACGTTGCCGAAGCGACAAGCAAGCTTTCAGAATTCTTTGGAAAAAGACTGTAGCGGAAGAGAGTAGAAAGTAGAAAACTCGGGCTGCCCTGTGGAATTAGATAAAGGCATGGGACGTCTGGATAATTTTATTGGAGGTATCAATGAAAAAAAATATTTTTTCAGCAACGGTTTTTGCCGGAATTCTTGCGATTTCGCTTGCCGCTTGCTCAAGCACAAAGAATGTTGCGAAAACTGACGTTTCTTCCGGCGGAAAAATCACATCAAAAAACGGCTTGACTTTTCCGCTTGGAGACGATGCCAGCGCGCGTTTTTTCGGAACTGTTTATTTCAAGAATCTGATTCAGAAAGATTCGCTCTACAATTTTCCGGTTACAAACAGCATAACTTTTGCGCCCGGCTCTCACAGCGGCTGGCACGTTCACGGCGGAATGGAGGTTCTTGTTACCGGCGGTCGCGGCTACTATCAGGCGGAAGGCGAGAAGGCGCAGATTATACAGAAGGGCGACGTTCTCCATATTCCGGCTGGCGTTAAGCACTGGCACGGTGCGGTTCCCGACAGCTGGTTTCAGCAGATTGTGATTTACGATGCGGACTGGAAGCCTGAAAGCGGAAAAGATGTTCACGAGGATGTGAGCGAGGAATGGTACGCGAATGTTGACGCGGAAGAATATAATGGAAGAAAACTGACTTCCGCCGGCAGATTCATGTTCGGAAACGGAACTCTTCTAAAATCTCCGAATTTTTCAGGACCGGCTTATCTTTCCGATGTGCTTGGAACACCGAACGAGGCAGGCGCGCCTGGAATCCATAACGTTGTGTTTGACGCAGGAACTTACAACGGCTGGCACACCCACGAGGGCGGACAGATTCTGATTGCGACGGACGGAATCGGCTTTCATCAGATTGAGGGCGAGAGCGTTCAGGTAATGCATCCGGGCGATGTTGCGTTCTGCCCTCCGAACGTAAGGCATTGGCACGGCGCGGCCGCCAATTCAAGTTTTGCCCACCTTGCTGTGAACACGAATCCTGAAAAAACTGGCGTGCAGTGGTTTGGGCGGATTTCAGAGAAGGAATATAAAAAACTTTCAGCTTCCCTTTCTTCCGGCGCAGTCGTAAAAACTGAAAGCGGCTTGGTTCGCGGAAGCGTTTCTGGCGGAATCTATTCCTTCAAGGGAATTCCTTATGCGCAGGTTGAAAAAAGGTTCACTGTCGGAAAGCCGGTTCAAAAGTGGGGCGGCATTTTAGACGCTACAAAATACGGTCCGATTGCCATTCAGACAGGCTTCCGCCCGGGAACTGCCGGAACTGACAACATGAGCGAAAATCCGCTGAATCTCAACATTTGGACTCCTTCGGCTGACAGCAAAAAGCGCGCGGTAATCGTATGGCTTCACGGTGGCGGATTTATGGCAGGCTCTGCAATCGAGCAGCCTTTTTATGACGGCGAGAATCTTTCAAAAAGAGGCGACGTGGTTGTAGTCAGCGTGAACCACAGGCTCAACGTGCTTGGCCACTTGAATCTTGCTTCTTATTCGGACGAGTACAAGTCCCCGGGCAACGTCGGAATCTACGACCTGGTTCAGGCTTTGCAGTGGATAAAAGCAAACATTGCAAATTTTGGCGGCGACAAGAACAACATGACAATTTTTGGAGAAAGCGGCGGCGGAGCAAAAGTCCTTGCGCTTATGGAAAGCCCTTACGCAAACGGACTTTTCAGGCGCGGAATTGTTGAAAGCGGCGCGACCGAGACAATGGGCGTTCTTTGGACTCCAAAGGCGGCGGCAGAGCGCGTTACCGAGCTTACGCTTGAAAATCTCGGGCTTAAAAAAGACGAATTTGAAAAGCTCCAGAGCGTTCCTTATTCCGACCTTGTTCAGGCTTCTGACAAGGCGCTTGACCAGATAGGAAAAGAATTCAAGATTCCTGCGGCTCTTGGAGAAGGCTATTCTCTTTCCTGGGAGCCTTATGTTGACGGCGACTTTATCCCGGACGACATCGCAGGCAAAAACGGATTCCCGAAAAACGGCGAAAAATACTCTCTTCTGATTGGCTCGAACCTTAACGAATGGGAGACAATGCAGAAGATGGGCGACGCCTCATGGAACAGCGGAAGCAAAATCACGCTGGGCGCGGACGAGACAAAATCTCTTCTTTCCCAAAAATACGGCGAAAAGGCGGCTGAGGTTCTTGCGGCTTTCAAGGCGGCATATCCTGAAAAGCAGGACTTTGAGGCGGCCTATGTTGACTCGCGCGTAATCAGAATCCCTATGCTGAAGATTATGAGGGCAAAGGCGC
>NZ_DBKJ01000084.1:0-2454 GCF_002297325.1 Treponema sp. UBA753
ATTGCATAAAGCCATGCTTTTTTTCCGTCAGTTTTCTTTAGGGAAGGGATTTTTTCTATAATACGATTGTATATGTAAACGGCGATTCTTTCTGCACTTGGGTTTTGGTCAAAGAATTCTATGTCGTTTAAATTTATGTGGTCAATTTCGCCGCAAACTTCCCTAAGCGTTTTTTTCAATTTGGTAAAATCCAACAGCATTCCGCCTTCGTCAAGTTCTGTTCCGCGGACGTGAGCATAAACTTTGTAATTGTGTCCGTGGAGATTTTCGCATTTTCCGTTGTAGTCTTTTAAAAAATGCGCCGCGCTAAAATCAGCAGTAACTCTAACTTCAAACATATCGGTTTTTATTATACAGTTTTTGTCCTTCTATGAAAATTGAATTTTCAAACTTCTTGCCTTTGTTTTTCAAAAATGAAATAGCCACGCCTTGCCAAAAAGTTTATAATTTAATGTCATTACCGGGCTCGACCAGATAATCTATAATAAAGTTCTACAACAGATTCTCATGTCGTAACATGGAAATGACAATAAAATGTTTGTTTTTATAAAAAGGGTGTTTTATGAAAAAGCTTTTGTTTTTGATTTTAACTTTATTTGCCTGCGTTTTTTCTTTTGCGGATGATTCTGATTTTTCCCGGAGTTACGAAGAAAAAGTTTTAGTTCCTTTTGGAAGTTCCAGAAAAAAATTGCCAGAGCCCAAACAGCAAATTGTGCGTGAAAAAAGTTTTCCGTTTTTTTCTAAATATAACTTTTTAGATGGAGCAGAAATTTCAGAAGAGGAAGCCATGAAACTTATCGGCGGAATTTCAGAAAACAAGTCAGTTATAAAAAAAGAAAAATTCTGGTACTGGGCAACTGTTGTAAATGCGGCTGCTGCTGGCGGATTTTCCGTAGGATGCATTGACGCGGATAGCAAAAAAGAACTTGGCGCATTCGGAATTCCTGCCGCAGTTTTCTTTTTGGGAGCAATCGCAACAAACCACATTTCTGCCCATTACGAAAAAAAATCCCTGAAAAACTACAACGACTATGTTGAAGAATATAATAAAAGAATAACAAACCACGCTGAAAATATAACAGAATGAAATTTTATTGACAAAAAGGAATAACGTGTGTTATAAAATAATACATAGGAGTGTTTCTTTATGAACAGAAATGGATTTTTGTTTTCTTTGTCAGCTTTGCTAAATGTTTTGGATTGTGATTCTTCTTTTGATTCAGAATTGTTTGAAGAAAAATTGGACAGAACCGACTGCTTCTCAAACCAGAACTTGGAAGATTGTTTAGAAGATGCCTTGTGGGACAGGGATATTTCTTTTCAAAACGGATTTAGCGCGTAAAAATTTGAACTAAAATATTCCCTGTGCTGTTTTTTCCTTATTCTTTCAGCGCAGGGATTTCCTTTTTTAAAGACCGGTTGCTTCGTCAATTCCCATCATTATGTTCATGCACTGGACAGCCGCTCCGCTTGCTCCTTTTCCGAGATTGTCAAAACGGCTGGTTATTGTGATTCGTTCATCGTTTCCGCAGACAAAAATCTGCATATTGTTTGTTCCTGACAATGTGTTTGCCGCGATAAAATTGTCTTGCAAAATTCCTTCACCAAGAAAATCCGCAGTTTTTACAAAATGGCAGTCTTTGTAATGCTCCTTGAATGTTTCGCAGATTTCTTTCGCGCTGATTTTCTTTTCCAAAAGCCGTGAATAAAGTGAAATCGTAACGGTCATTCCTTGAAAATAATCGCAGACATAAGGATTGAAAATTGGCTTGTAGTTTAAGCCGCTTACTTTTTGCATTTCTGGCAAGTGCTTGTGTTCCTGAGTGAGGGCGTAAAGGCGCGGACTTTTCAGTTCTGGGTTTCGGTCTGGATCTTCGTATTGCGCGATTGCTTTTTTTCCGGCTCCTGAATATCCGGAAACCGCATGGCAAACAATAGGGTAGTCCGCAGAAATTATTCCGTGGGTTACAAGTGGAAAGCAAATTGAGGCGAATCCTGAAGCATAGCAGCCTGGCACTGCGACTCTGCTTGAGGTTTGGATTTTTTCCCGGTGCCGAGGAGAAAGTTCAGGGAATCCATAAGCCCAGTCAGGATTTACACGGTGCGCTGTGGAAGCGTCTATTAGTTTTGTCTTTGGATTTGTGCAAAGGCTTACGGCTTCTATGCTGGCGGCATCTGGAAGACACAAAAATGTAAAGTCGGATTCGTTAATGAATTTGGCGCGTTCTGCCGGATCTTTGCGCTTGTCTTCGTCAATAAGCAGGATTTCAATGTCCTTGCGGTTTTCAAAACGTTCGTAAATTTTTAGTCCGGTAGTTCCTTCTTTTCCGTCGATAAAGATTTTGTATGCCATAAGACGCCTCTTTTTGGTGTAACTTTATAAAGTCAGTTTTTTTTATAAGTAAAGAAATTAATAGCCCAAATGTCGAGTTTTATAATTTAATGTCATTATCG
>NZ_DBKJ01000084.1:2597-30619 GCF_002297325.1 Treponema sp. UBA753
GTGTCGTAGCACGGGAATGACACTTAAATTTCTGTTCTTATTAAAATTAAAACTCGAAATTAAGGCTAATAGAATAAAAACTTAGATTGTGCATCAAGTGCTGAAATGATATACTTTAGGAATGAAAGATTCAATATTTATGAAAAAAATTATTTTTAACTTTTTGGTTGCTTTTGCTTCTGTTTGTTTTTTTTCATGCGTATCAACAAAGGTTGAAGTTCCAGACAATGCTTCGAGCCTTGAAATAATTCAGCTTGCGCAGACTGCATTGGACAAGGGAAGCACAAAAAAATCTTTGCAGTATTATGAAATCCTTTTGCAGCGTTACGGAATGAACACCGCTGTTTATATAGAAGGTCGCTACGAAATTGCGCATATTTATGTAAAGCAGAAAAAATACAACAAGGCAGAGCCAATCATAAACGAAATTCTTGAAATTTATAATGCAAGCCAGCCTGGACAGTTTCCCGGCGCATACAGAAAACTTGCCCAAAAAGACTTTGAAAAAATTCAGAGCGGAAAGCACAATTAATCCGCAGGCTTTCCTTTTTCGTCAGGAACGATAATGCAGTCAAGCGTTATTTCTTTTTCATTTGCAAGCTGCATTACTTTTTCCTGTGTTAATTTTCTTGGTCCTCTTGGCTTTGGATGCGGTTCTGCGTCTCCAAGAAGAATGATTTTTCTTTGCGCGTCTTTTCTCCATTCATAGAAATTTATTGAAGCAAAAAGAGCTTCATGCACGGCTTCTGGAATGTCTCCGCCTTCGTTTCCGTGGATTATGACGGAATCTAGCTGCTTTTTGATTTTTTCAGGCTCTCTTGTAAAGTCAAAGAATTTTACAGGGAGACCTTTGTAATTGTAGGAATCATTGTAATCCCTATAAAGCAAAAGCGCAATCCTCAAGTCTTCAAATTCTTTTGTCTGCTCAATGAAAGATGGAATCCATTTTTGGCGCAGAACTTCCATATCGTCTTTCATGCTGCCGGTTGTGTCTATTGCAAGAACGATGTCCGCTTTTGTTTTTGGCGTGATTCTTTCTACGGAATCCAACAAGTCTTGAACAAGATTTTCTGGCTTGGAATAATATAAAAGTCCGCCGCCTTCATTTGCAAGCTGCGAAAATTTTTCCACAGCCAAAGGATTGTAGTCGTCTGTTAAAATCGGCTTTTCTTCTTTCTGCGGAATTACTTGCGGCTGTTCATTTACTTCTGGTTCTGGAATTTCTTCAAGAGCGGCTTCAGTTTTTTGTGGTGCTTTTTTCTTTGGAGCTTCGCCTATGTCGAACATGAACGGATTGTCCATGTATTTTCCTGTGTAGTCGCCATAAGGTTTTTCAAATGTGCGGATATTTATAAAAACGCCTTTTCCTATTTGAACTGAACCGTTGCGCGACCAAGGATAGCCAAAGTAAAGTGTATTTGGAATAAAAATATGGAAGGCTTGTCCAAGTTCAGAATGATTTTCTACAGTTGAAGAAATAAGGCTGTATTTGGAATATTCAGAATGAAGCTCTTTTCCGTCTAAATAGCGGATTTCGTTTCCGTTTGTTTCGTTCCATTCTGCGGCCCGGTAAGCGTAGTTTGGCTCTTTGCCGTTGGGGTCTTTTGTGGTTTCAACTAGCATTATACTATTTATTGCAGGCTTTTTTCTTATAAAAAGGTCAACACCTTCACGTTCGCCTGAGTCTGAAAATCTTTCCTTTACTGATATGTCGCTTGCTAGAATTTGCATTTGCGGTAGTTCTACAATCCGAGTCTGCTGTGCAAAGGCAATTCCTAGTGAAATTATGGTAAAAAACAAAATGCGCTTTTTCATGCTTTTATTATCGGAGCGAACTTCCTTGAGTTAAAGAGTAAAATTTATTTATATTATGGAAGAAAATGTTTTGAAAATTTATACGTTGAAAATTGAAAAATATGTGGTATAATAATAATCTCTAAAAATTTCAGTTTTTAAGAACGGTTTTGGTGCTTTAAAAATGCCGTAAATAGTTCTGATTTAGGGTTTATTAAAAAACCTAAAAACGACTGGGTCAAGGTCTTGACCGTAAGCGTACCTTGACCAGACGTATTTAAAAAATAAAGGCGAAGATATTTTGGACACAAATAAAATTAAAAATTCAGATTTTTCTCAAGTTGATATTTCTTATTTTTTTAACAATGATGAAAATTTAAAGAATGAAATTATTCAGACTGGAATTATTGTTTTTACAGATTATCAGCAGAAACTTATAAAAAAACTTCAGGATTCGCTTGAAAAAACTGCTCCAGACAGACTGGCGCGGCTTCAGGAAAGGCTTGATGACGTTACAAGTCTTGCGCAATCGATTGCACGATTTCCGTCTTTGCTTGAGCGGGCGAACACAACAACTTCAACAAGAACACCTATGGCTTTGGTCGAGAGCATTATTTCATATCAAGAGGAAGGCGATACCGTTCTTCATATGCCGTCAAAAGCTATTTTGGGAAAAGGATTTCTTGTGGCGAAAATCCACACTTTTTTTTCAATGTCAAAACTTGCAAAAAATTATGCTTTAATGGACGAAAAAGAAGTCAAGGAATATTATGACGAAACAGTTTCCATGATGTTTACTCTTATGGCGGAAGATGTCTACATGAACCTCATAAAGGACAAGTCTGTTTCTATTGATTTGCGCCGGGAACTTGCAAATTCACTTATAATTCTTTGGGAACACAGAAGCGACCAGACAATTTCAGATATTGCGCCTGTTTTGCAGTCTGTTTGGTCCGCCAGACGCCGGCTTGCTCCTGCTTTTGGCTCTATGATGGGAACAAGCGAGCTTATGATGGTTACGTTCCAAATGGACGATCAGTGGGGCGCATTTATAAAGGAAAAACTTAGCGAGCCTGACGTTGCCCAAGCAATGGAAGAATTTTTGTTTGGCGTTTCTTACGAGCAGATTTTGCGTTTAAAAGGAATTTTGCGCGATCAGGGAGTAAAGTCAATTGGGCGTGATGAAGTAAGTTCTTATCTTGGCGAGCGTGTAAAAACTGACATAAATCTTGATTACAGGGATTTTTATCTTTTGTATACAGTTCGCCGTGATAACGCAAGAGCAAGGCAAAGACTTCATATTGAAGGTCCGAAGAACACGCTTGAAGACCACTTTATCCGCTTTATAATGGAAAAAAATCAAGAAAAGCAGAAAAATGATACTTTTGCAAAAATTTAAATTTCGTTAATATGTTGCGGGTAAAAAAAATGAGCGAAGACGAAAATAAAAGACAATATCAGTTCGGTGAAAAATTAAGAGCCGTCCGTGAAAGAAAGCACTTGACGCTAAAAGCTGTGGCAGCGCACGCAAAAGTGAGCGAAAGCCTTGTTTCCCAGATTGAGCGGAATAAAGTTTCTCCTGCAATAGACACTTTGCTTGATATTGCCGATGCCCTGGATATAAGCCTTGAATTTCTTTTTGAAGAATACAGCCGCCGCCGTCCAGTTTCTGTGATTCACCGTGAAGACCGCCGCAAAATCAACGAGGAAGATGTTGTTTACGAAGAGCTTTCCGACCCATTTTCTGGCAATGGCGAAAATTCATTTGAAAGCTACACAATAAATATTCCAGTTGGAAGCCGCACTCACCGCGGAAGTTACGGCCATCTTGGAAAAGAAATGGGACTTGTTGTTCAAGGAAAAGGAATTCTTCACTACGGAAACAAAGAAATTGCTTTAAAAGAAGGCGACAGCATTACGTTCAATGCAGGTTCTCCTCACACTTTGGAAAACACAGGTTCAACTGAATTAAAAGCTATTTGGATGGTTACTCCTGCCCAGAAATTCAACGCCTGAAAAATTTAGCTATTTTTATTCTCTGTGTTTTTACGTTGAATTTTTAATTATTTTCCTATATACTATAATATGAATTCTTATTTTTAAATAAAAAAGGTGATTTTTGTATGGAAAATAATATCTTAGGTGAGATTTCTTCATTGACTCCTGCAGTCCGTCCAATCAGGATGGGAATCGATGTTGGTTCAACTACGGTAAAAGTTGTTGCGCTTGGAGAAAATGATGAGCTTTTGTACGGAGCTTATGAACGGCACCGGGCTGATATTAGAAATACAATTATTACTGTTGTAAATAAGGCCTTTGATTCGCTTGAAGAAGTTCTTCCGGCAAAGGAAAATCAGACTGTCAGTGTTAAGGTTACTGGTTCAGGCGGACTTTCTGTTTCGCAGTGGCTGAATATTCCGTTTATTCAGGAAGTTGTTGCTGCTACTACTGCTGTAAGAAAAATTATTCCGCAGACAGACGTTGTGATTGAGCTTGGCGGCGAAGATGCGAAAATAACTTATTTTAAAGGCGGAGTCGAACAGCGCATGAATGGAACTTGCGCTGGCGGAACTGGAGCTTTTATTGACCAGATGGCAGCTCTTTTGGAAACTGATGCTTCCGGACTGAACGAGCTTGCCCGCGGAGCTACTACAATTTATCCTATTGCGGCACGTTGCGGTGTTTTTGCAAAAACGGATGTTCAGCCTTTGATTAATGAAGGAGCGCGCCGTGAAGATATTGCGGCTTCTATTTTTCAGGCGGTTGTAAGCCAGACAATTTCAGGACTTGCCTGTGGAAAGCCAATTCGCGGAAATGTTGCTTTTTTAGGCGGACCGCTTCACTTTTTAGATCAGCTTAGAGAACGTTTTGTAATTACATTGAAGCTTGGTGAAGAGCAGACGATTGTTCCAGAAAACAGCCAGCTTTTTGTTGCTTCGGGCGCGGCGTATTCTGCTGAACGGGAAATAAAATGCGTAAATCCTTCCAATAAAAACGGAACATTTCCTACTATAAAGCAGTTCCGGGAAAGCCTCAAAAATCTTGTAGGCGCGGAAATGCAGGAAGTTCAACGTCTTGAGCCATTGTTTACAACTCAAGAAGAACTGGACGAATTCAATAAACGCCATTCTCAGGAAAAAGCCAGCACTGGAGACTTGGAATCAACTGAAGGTCCGGTTTTCCTTGGACTTGATGCCGGCTCTACAACAACAAAAGCGGTTCTAATTGATACAAAAGGACGCATTTTGTGGCGTTTCTATGATGTGAATGCTGGAAATCCTGTTGACTTGGCTGTAAAAGTTCTAAAAAGCCTTTATAAAATTCTTCCGGAAAAATGCTACATTGCGCGTTCTGTTTCTACTGGTTATGGCGAAGCTTTGTTTCAGGCTGCCCTTGGAGTTGACGCTGGCGAAGTTGAAACTATAACTCATTACCGTGCGGCAGATTTCTTTGTTCCTGGCGTTGAATTCCTTTTGGACATCGGTGGACAGGACATGAAGTGCCTTAGAATGAAAGACGGCGCGATTGTTTCCATTCAGCTTAATGAAGCTTGTTCTGCAGGCTGCGGTTCGTTTCTTGACAATTTTGCGCGGACAATGGGAATGAGTGTCCAGGAATTTTCAAAGATTGCGCTTATGGCAAAAAAGCCGGTTGACCTTGGAACTCGCTGCACAGTTTTTATGAACAGCCGTGTAAAGCAGGCTCAAAAGGAAGGAGCTGAAGTTGCAGATATTTCAGCTGGACTTTCTTATTCGGTAATAAAAAACGCGCTCTTTAAAGTAATAAAACTTCGCAAGGCAAGCGACATCGGTAAAAAGGTTGTTGTTCAAGGCGGAACTTTTTTTAATGATGCTGTTCTTCGCGCATTTGAAAAAATTGCTGGTGTAAACGTTTATCGTCCTGATGTTGCGGGGCTTATGGGAGCTTACGGTTCTGCGCTGATTGCTATGGACCAGTGGGAAGATCTGCGCCGTCCAAAGCCAGACGATCCTGATCAGACTCCAAAATTTGTAAAAAGCGGCATTGCAACTTTGAATCAGCTTGAGTCATTTAAAGTGGACCTTGAGCTTCGACGCTGCGGAAAATGCTCTAACAATTGTCTTCTTACAATAAATACATTTTCTACTTCTGGAACTGAAGGCGAAGAAAAACGCGCTGTAAGAAAATTTGTTACAGGAAACAGATGCGAACGTGGAGCTGAGCTTGAAGAAAAAACTTCAGTTGTAGACGCTAGCAACAAGCCTTCTGAAGATGAAACTGAAAAAAATCTTCCGAACCTTTTTGAATGGAAATACAAGCGGCTTTTTGGACATTATATTCCGCTTAAGCCAGACGAAGCTGTTATGGGCGACGTTGGAATTCCTCGTGTTTTGAATATGTATGAAAATTATCCGCTGTGGTTTACTTTCTTTACAAAGCTTGGATTCCGTGTGCGCCTTTCTCCTCGTTCTAGCCGAGCAGTTTACGAAAAAGGTCTTGAAACAATTCCGTCAGAAAGTGTTTGCTACCCTGGAAAAATTTCCCACGGTCATGTGGAAAGTCTTCTTCAGCAGGGAATAAAATTTATTTTTTATCCGTGTGTTCCTTACGAAACAAAAGAAGATCCGGGTGCTGGAAATCATTACAACTGCCCGATTGTTACAAGCTATCCTGAAGTTTTGCGCAATAATGTTGAGCAGCTTCGTCAGGATGATTCTGTTCTGTTTATGAATCCGTTCCTGCCGGTTTATGATAAGCAGCGTTTAAAGGAACGTCTTTTTGAAGAGTTTTCTCCTAAGTTTAAAAAGCTCACCCGGCAGAAAATAAATGAAGCTGTGGATGCGGCTTGGGCAGAGCAGGAAAAATTCAGAAAAGATGTTCAGGAAAAAGGTGAGGAAGCTCTTGAAGAAACAATCCGCCGCGGCGCAAATGGAATTGTTCTTGCAGGACGTCCTTATCATCTTGACCCGGAAATAAACCACGGAATTCCAGAAATGATAAACGGCTTGGGCATGGCTGTATTCACGGAAGATTCGGTTGCGCATCTTGGTTCTATTGAGCGTCCGTTAAGAATTATTGACCAGTGGACTTACCATAACAGGCTTTACCGCGCCGGAGCTTTTGTAAGCGGAATGGCAAACTTGGAACTTGTTCAGCTTACGTCTTTTGGCTGCGGACTTGATGCCGTTACTTCTGATCAAGTTGACGAAATTATGAAGTCAAAAAGCAGAATGTATACGCTCATAAAAATTGACGAAGGCTCGAATCTTGGCGCGGTGAGAATTAGAATCCGCTCTTTGATTGCCGCTGTAAAAGCTCGCGAAAGAAACAGAACAAAGCTTTCTATAAAACCAGCTTCATATAAACGTCAGGTTTTCACCAAGGAAATGAAAAAGAAGCATACGATTATCGGACCGCAGATGAGCCCGATTCACTTTAAGCTTCTTCAAAAAGCGATGGAATATTCCGGATACAATTTTGTTGTCCTTGACGCTGTAGATCCAATGGCTGTTGAAACTGGACTAAAATATGTAAACAATGACGCTTGCTATCCTTCAATTCTTGTTGCGGGCCAGATGATTGCTGCTCTTCAAAGCGGAAAATTCGACTTGAATAACACGAGCCTGATTATTACGCAGACTGGAGGCGGCTGCCGTGCTACAAACTACATTGGATTTATTCGCCGTGCCTTAAATGATGCTGGGTTCAGCCAGATTCCAGTTATTTCTATGAGCACTCAGGGATTTGAAAAAAACCCGGGCTGGACTTATACTCCGGGAATGCTTATAAGGCTTGTCCGCTCCATTATGCTTGGAGACTTGCTTATGCGCGTTTTGTATAGAACCCGCCCTTACGAAGCTGTTTCTGGAAGCGCAAATGCTCTTTATGAAAAGTGGAATGCAAGATGCGAAATTGCATTGAAGTCGCTTTCCGTGTTTAAATATAGAAAACTTATCCGCGGAATCATAAAGGACTTTGACAATCTGCCTCTGCTTCCTGTAAAAAAGCCGCGTGTTGGTGTTGTTGGTGAAATTCTTGTTAAGTTTCATCCGACTGCGAATAACGACATTGTAAATGTAATTGAAAGTGAAGGCGCGGAATGCGTTATGCCGGATTTGGCGGACTTCTTGTTTTATACTTTCAGCACTGGAATTTTCCGGCATAGACAGCTTGCGTTTGATAAGAAAACTGAAAAAAATGCGCGTCTTATGGTATGGGTTGTTGAGCTTTTCCGTGGATACATAAAAAAGCAGCTTAGAAAAAGCCATCGTTTTGATCCGCCGAATTTAATTTATGACATGATGAAAGGCGTTGACGATATTGTTCAGCTTGGAAATATAACTGGAGAAGGTTGGTTTCTTACTGCGGAAATGGTTGAGCTGATTCATTCTGGATGTCCTAGCATTGCTTGTGTTCAGCCTTTTGCTTGTCTTCCGAACCACGTTACAGGAAAAGGAATGATAAAAGAATTGCGCCGCCGTTATCCTGAATCAAATATTTCTGCGATTGACTATGATCCAGGCTCAAGCGAAGTTAACCAGCTGAACCGTTTGAAGCTTCTTTTGAGCAACGCACCTGTTGGCAAGCATCCGGATGAAGAGGCAGACGGAATGATTCATCAGCCGGATAAAAAAGTTGTCAAGCCGGAAATTCAAATGGCGGAAGGCGCTTTTATAGATCCAGAGCCTGTTGAAATGAAAGATGTGCCTGTAATCTAAAGGCTTTTGCATTGTTTATAAAATTGACAGGAGCTTATTTTGAAAAGAAAACTTTTAGCTTTCTCTTTTGCCTTTTTGTTTTTTGGACTTGCGTTTGCTGAATACAACAGTTTTGCAATTCCAGATTCTGCGGAAATTCGGCGGACTATAGTTGACTCTTGGATTTCCGCGCCAGTTTCCGAAGTTAGAAATTACAAAGAAGACTTGAGAAAAAATAGAATCGGCGAGACTTTTCAAATCCGAATGGAAGAAAACGAAACTGAATTTTCAGTGATTGTTGCTCCACGTTCAGAGCTCGATGTTGACTTGATAAATGGGGACAACCATAGAATTGTCCGTGCGGCTGTTTATCCAAAAGGAGCGGCAGGAAGTTGGATTCTCTTTAGGGAAAAAAAGAGCGGAAAACCTTTGCGTGTTGAATGGCATTTTAATCCTGATTCAGATGTGTTTCTTGTGTTCCGTCCGCAGGCTCAAAAAACTTTGGTTGACATGAGCGTATTTGGCTCTTTTGCTGCGAGGTCAGTTCCGCTTGGAGTTCCATTTGAGCGCATTTATACAGCGGGATTTCAGGATGTAAAAAACTGGACTCAAAAAACTCTTCCGTGGGAAAAAGTTTCTGTTGAAAACGGCCTTTACCGTGATTCACTTATGATGGCGGGAATTATAAAATCGAATTTGGATTCAATTGTTTTTACCGAAGATGCTTGCTACGATTCTAAGGGAAAACTGAAATCTGTTATTACTGGCAAAGATTACATTCTAAAAGATGAAAGTGGATTTGAAATTCCGATTGATGAAAAAAAACTTTATTTGTCGGGCGCAGGATTTTTAAAATGGATTATCGATGGAATTGTTGAGCCGACGACTGGACTTGGAACTTCAATTTCTGATTTGACAGAACCGACTGCTGAATTTGATCCTGTTGGAAAAATCGGAGTAATGTCGCAGGAATGGAATTTGTATTTTACTTTGGACTGGTGCAGAAATCTTGCGGCAAAAGCATATTCCGTGCGCTCAAGAAAAAATGTTGACTTTAAATCAGCCGGACTTGATGTGAACAAAAATTATTTTGCATCAGAAGTTATTGACGGAAAAATTTCAAATTCTTCTGGCTACATAAAAAACACAGGATATTCAGTTGAAAAAATAAAATCTGTGTTTTATGTGCTTGCGGTAACAGAACCTTCTTGGTTTTATCTTGCTGCAATTCGACAAGGCTCTTATTTAAAGCCTGATGAACTTGTGTTTAATAATTGCGCGGTTTTCTTTCCTTATTTTGATAACAATGGAAAATTCGGCTGCTTTGTTTTTGAGCAAGGAAAAGAAATTTCATTGGAAAAATTTGTTGAAAAATATAAAGACGCATACATTCATCTTGAGCGAGTAAAGTCGTTAGAGGCTTTTTTCCCTTATGAAAAAAAATAAAGTTTTAAAAAATTTATTTCTATGTTTTTTTGTTGCAGCTGGAGGAGCTTGTTTTTCCTTTTCAAAAGATTCTGTTTTGTTCAAGAAAATAGATTCGGCTTATTCTGGTGCGGATTATCCGGCTGTCATTGAATATTCTTCGCGTCTGCAAAAAGAATTTTCTTCTTCTCCTTTTTTGGAAAAAACCTTGCTTTATAAAGGTGAAAGTTTTTTTTATCTTGGACGTTTTGAAGATTCGATTCAAACTTTGAATGAGTTGTCTTCAACAAAAAAAAATGAAACGAAAATTTTTGCAAATTACTGGAAAGGTCGTTCAGAATTTTCGTTGGAAGATTTTAGCGCGGCGTTGAATTCTTTTTATAATGCTTCTTCAATTTCTTCTGATTTCAATAAAAAAAGTAAAGAAATAAATTTTATTTATAAAAATTCGATTTATTATGCAGGACTTTGCAGCTATTCTTTGCGGCAATATGAAAAATGCATTCCGGTTTTTGAATCGATAATTTCTAGCAACGAATATGAAAATGATATTTTTTGCAGTTCACTGGAAATTCTTTTTAACTGCTACACAAATGAAAATGAATATTCAAAGCTTGTAAAAAAATATGAAGAACTTTCGCCGCAAAATATTTCTTGCTACTGGAATATTTCTTTTGCCGCAGGAAATGCTTTTGAAAAACTTGGACGAAAAAAAGATGCTTTTGCTTGTTATGAAAAAATTGCTTTAAATGCGGAAGTTCCTTTGTCTGTCCAGGCATTGCAAAAAGCGTGTGATGTTTCTGCGGAAGATTTTCCGTTGCTGCTTGAAAAAGCAAAATCCGCATTAGCAAATGAAAATTCACTTTTATCAGAACTTTGGATTCGGCTCGGAATTGACTGTTTTGAAAAAAGTGATTTTGAGTCTGCGCAAAAATATTTTTCAAATGCTGAAGAATCTGATTCAGAAAAAAAATATTCGTCGCTGATTGGACTTTATAAAGCCGAACTCGCTTCTGAAAATAAAATTGCAATTCTTGATTATTATTCAGCGGAAAATTTTGATAAAAAGTATTATGCGGAATATGAGCTTGCTTATGCACAGCAGTACGCGGCTTTGGGGAATTTTGAAAATTCTCTTGTTCATGCAAAAAACGCTTATGAAAAAAGTTCGACAGAAAAAAAACAGCTTAAGCAAAAATCTTTCTATTATTACTGTCTTGGACTTTATTCAACAGGGAAATCAAAACAAGCAATTTCTATTATAGAAAAATCTAAAGAAAATTCTGAGGAAGACAGCAAATATTTTTTTGAGCAGAAAATTTTATATGCAAGATGTCTTGCTGAAAATGGAAGACTTGAAGCTGCTGAAAAAATTTATAAAAACTTTTTTGAAAAATCGCAGCTGAACAATGAACAAAAATACGATTACGCAAAAATACTTTTTTCACTTGGAAATATGAGCGAGTGTAAAAATGTTGCGGATTCTTCTTCTGTTTCTGATGCAGTTTACATTTCTGCTTTGGCTTCGTTTAATATGCAAGCCTGGAAAAATTCTTCAGCTGGATTTTTTAAGTTTATTGCAGAAAATTCAAAGTCTTCTAAAATTTCATTTGCGGAATTTTATTACGGATATTCCTTGTATAAAATGGGAGAGTCTTCTGAAGCATTTAATGCTCTTAAAAATTTTTCTGAAAAATATCCAAAAAGTTCTTTGTGCTATTCATCTTGCATTGTGTCTGCGAATTCTGCGCTGAATAATTTTGATTTTGAAAACGCACTTTTTCAGGCAAGTAAAGCTTTGAATTTTTTTTCATCGCAGGAAGAAAAAGAAAATGCAGTTTTGCTTTGCGCTTCAATTTATTCTGATTCAGAAAAATATCAGGATGCTGTAAAATTTCTTGAGCCTTATGCAAAAGGTGCTTCTGAATTTTCCATTCGCTGTCGTTATCAAATTGCAGTTTTGAATTCACGTCTTGGAAAAATTTCTGAAGCTGATAAATTTTTTTTAGAAATACAAAATAAATTTTACAACTCTCCGTTTGCAGATGAAAGTTCTTTTAGACGTGCGGATTTGTATTACAACTCAAAGAACTATGAAACAGCAGCAATGCATTTTTCTGAATATCAGAGAAAATTTCCTAAAGGAAAATTTATCGATGCTTCGTATTATTATTCTGCGGATTCGTATAGAAAATTGACTCAAATTGAAAAATCAGTTTTGCAATATAAAATTCTTGTGGAAAATTTTCCTAAGAGCACTTTTGCTTATAATGCAAGAAAAAATCTTTCAGAAATTTTTGAAGAGCAGGAAAAATATGAAGATGCGCTTGAACAGCAAAAAGTTATTCTTGTAATTACTGATTCCGAAGAGCAAAGAAAAACGGCAGAACAAAAAATCAGCTTTTTGAAGAATTTGATTTCTGGAGAAAATTCAGAGCTTGCATTGCTTGAAAAACGTTATGCTGAAAATTTAAAAAATGCAACACTTGAAGGCAGAATAGCAGGAACTGAACTTGCAGAATTTTTAATGCAAAATGAACAGCCGAAAAAAGATGTTTTTGAACTTGCGGATTCACTTTTTAAAATTCAATCATCTGAAAAAAATCAGGCTGCAGAAAATTCTTACGCTGCAAGAACTGCATTTATTTGCGCAAGATATTTGAGGTTTCAAAATAAAAATAAAGAAGCTGCGCAAAGATTTTTGGTCTGCGCCGAGTTTGCTAGAAAGTCTGGAAATGATGAACTTGCGCAAAGAGCAATTTATGGAGCGGCTGAGTCGTTCGATGCTGCAAAGCTTTATGCTGATTCTGAAAAGTCCGCAAAAACTTTACTAGAACTTTATCCGAAAAGCAGTTACAAATCCGCTGCCCAGAAGTTTATAAAAAATAATTAGGAGCAAATGAAATTTAAAATGAAAGATTTGAAAAATACGCTTTATTTTTTTTGTGTTGCTTTATTTTCTGCGCCTTTATTTTCTCAAACTGAAAATGTAACTTTGCCAGACATAACTACGACAATTTCTGGTGAAGTTGTTACAGCCGGAAAAGATGCTGCCCCTGATTTTTCAAAAGTTATTCCAGTTGATAAAAAAGACGATTCTGTGCTTCCTGTTTTTACAGAAGAAAATGTCAGTTTTGATGAAGAGCCTGTTGCTGATTTTTCTTTTGGGGAAGCAAAGACAATTTTTGCACAAGGACTTGTTGGTGGCGGATTCCCTGGAGATTTTATCGGAGATTTTTCTGTTTACAAATCTATTGGTGAAAATCCTTTTAAAATTGAGTTTTCACATTTAAGCAAAAACGGATACGGAAAACATAAGGCTGGCGATGGATTTTTTGATAGCAATACAAGGCTTTTTGCGGAAAAAACTATTACTGTAAAAAATACAGACTTTATAATCGGCGGCGAGTATAAAAAAAATGAAACAGGTCTTCAGTCTGCAAGTCTATTTTTTTATGATTTGAATTCCCAAGAAGCATTTGGAAATTTTTCTGTAAAAAAAAGTTTTTTACATGGATTTGAATTTGAGTCTAAAAGTGGAGGATCTTGGTATAACCGATATGCTGGAATTGCTGACAGTGAAAATGATTTTCTAAGCCAAGAAAAAAATATTGATGTTGTATATTTAAATCAAAATTTAAATTTTTCATGGAGCGTAAAAAAATTATTTTTTGCTTTGAATGGGCGAGTTGATTATGGTACTCTTGCTGGAAAATTTGACTCTGTTGAAATTGAAAATATTTTTAGAGCGGAAGCTTCTGCATCTGCTGGCTGGAAAAATGATTTTCTTGATATTTTTGCATCTGGAGGAATTGCTGGCGGAACAGAAATGGGAACAAAAAAATCAATTCCATTTTTTAATGCGGGAATTTCTTTTGCAGGAAAAGATTCTCCTTTGAAAAATAATTTTTCTTTTGGAGTTCGTGGAGGTCTTGATACATATTTTAATTCACTTTCAGAACTTGAGAATAAATATAAATTTTCGCAGCTTGTTTTTTTGCCAACAGAAACTTCTGACTGGTTTGTGAATGCAAAAGTTTCTGTTCCTGTTTCAAAGTTTGCTTCGATTTATTCTTCTGCGGAATTTAGAAAAACTGCCTTTGAAAACGGAACTTGGGAAGCGATTTATGATTCTAAAACAGATTCTGGAATTTTTGAAATAGCTCCATCAGACAGAACTCTTTTTTCTACTGATTCAGGATTTTCTTATTTGTGGAATGTTTTCACTTTGAGCGCAGGGTGGAAGTCGAATTGGACTCATGTTCCGTCTGATGAATTTAAAAATTATGTTTCAACTTCTATTTCATTTGACTCAAAAGAAAAATCTTGGGGTTTTTCAATTTCTGTGCAGGAAGATATTGGTTCGGATTCTGACAAATGTCCTTTGCTTGGCGGTGAAGTTTATTACAATTTAAAAGAATCGATAAAACTTTCATTTGAACTTTCTGATGCCATAAAATTGTTTGCAAGAAAAGACAGGGACTTTATGAAAACAGATTATCTTGTTCGAGCTGGCTGCGCATCTTTGTTTGCAAAATTTTATTTTTAAAAAAATTTGATTTTTTATAGGAGATAAAAAATGTTTGAGATTTTAAAGAGCGGCGGAATTGTTATGGTTCCGATTATTGCTTGCGGGTTGGCCGCTGTGTTTATCATTGTTGAGCGATTTTATTATTTTTTTTCAATAAAAAGGCGTGATGAAAAACTTAGTAGAGATATTGAAAATTGTATTTTGAAAAATGATTTTCAAACTGCGGAATCGGTTTGTACCCTTGCAGACACTCCTTGCGCAAAAGTTGTAAAGAATGCTATTGAACATAGAAAATTTGCGGAGCGTGATTTAAAGGAATTCATTCAGTCAAAAATGGATCTTGCTGTTCCAGAATTTGAACACAATCTTTCTGCGTTAAGTACAATTTCAAATGTTTCTACTTTACTTGGATTGTTGGGAACTGTTACTGGAAACATCAAGGCTTTTGGTGTTCTTGGAAATGGCGGCACAATGGGAGATCCCGCTTTACTTGCTGGTGCGATTGCAGAAGCTTTAGTTACAACGGTTGCTGGTCTTGTTGTTGCAATTCCTGCAATTGTCTTCACTAGCTATTTTAATTCTCAAGTTAACCATAGTATTGCACAAATGGAGCAGACCGTTACTTCTGTTTTGTTCCGTCTTACAAAAAAAGGCGAGGCTTAAAATGAAAGTTTCCACAAGAAAAAAAACAAAGCCGGTGGTTGATTTGTCTGCGATGCTGGATGTTATTTTTCAGCTCATTTTGTTTTTTCTGGTTTCCACAACATTCAATTTGCTTCCCGCTATAAATGTTAATTTGCCAAAAAGTTCTACTTCGTCTGGAGCGGAATCAAGCGGCATAACAATTTCCATAGAAGAAAATGGAACTCTTTGGTTTAACGACGAAAATGTTTCTGAAAAAGAATTGTCAACTTTGCTTTCAAAATTTGACACAAAAGAAATTGAACGAAAAAATTTTCCTGTTTTAATTTCGGCAGATGAAAATGTAAAAAACGGAAAAATTGTTGCGCTTTTTGATATAATCAGAATGAGCGGATTTGCTTCTGTTAGTTTGAGGACGAGCGGAAAAAAATGACAAGTCTTGAACGGCGTGGAAATGCAATTGCCTTGGCATTTACTGCATTTTTCTTTGCGGCTTTTTTAATTTTTTCTCTTGCTGTAAAATTTAAACCTCAAGAAAAATTTCAAGCCTTGACGATAAACCTTGCGTCTTTTCCTGTTGAAAAAAGATCTTTGCCGGAAAATACTTTGCAGAAAAAAAACGTTCCTTCAAAAAATCAAAGTTCTAAAGAAATTGAAAAACTAAAATCCATTGAAACAAAGAAAATTTCCGAAGAAAAATCAATTTTTCAAAAAAATAAAATCGAAAAAAAAGAATCAGCTTTTTCTGAAAAACAAAAAACTTTTGAAGAACCTAAAATTAAAAAAAGTGTTGAGCAGCTTATAGCGGAAAATAATTTTTCTACAAAAAAAACTGCTGAATGGAATGAAAATTTTTTTGATGATTCACAGACTGTGCAAAGCAAAAATGTTTCCGAAGTGCAAAATAAAGTATTGTCAAAAAGTTCAGTTGAAGGGACTGCTGCAAAAACTTTAGCTGAAAAAAAATCCGGAGTTTCATCTTCTTCTGAATCAACTGGAAATAAAAACTCAGAGGCTTCAGAAGAAACAAAAAATTCTTTGGCGAATATCAAAAATACTTTTTCTTCTTCTGTTTCTGGAAATATAAAAAGCAAAACGTCAGTTGCTTCTCAAAGTGCAGGCGGAAAACTTTCTATAAAAATGTCGGACGGAAAATCAAGAGAACTTTTGTATCCGAAAAATCCTGTGATATTTATTTCAGAAGAAAATGCAAAACTTGTCGATGAAACAAAAAAAGTTATTGTTCGTTTTAAAGTTCTTGCGGACGGAACTGTTCCAGTAACAGGAATTTCCATAGTGCCGTCATCGCTTTTGCCTCCGCAGATTCAGACTGAAATAAAAGAGCAAATTCAACTTTGGAGATTTTCAGAGGAATCTTCTGGACTGGACGGAACGGCTTCTTTTGATTATACGCTTGAGATTAGATAATTATTTTTATATAATTGAAATGTATGTTCGAAGGAATTGAAGCAGTCGCATTTGATATTGACGGAACTCTTTATCCGTCCTGGAGACTTTATCTTCTTATGCCGCTGTATGTGATTAAGCATTTTAAGTTTTATCTTCATTACAATAAAATCCGCAAGATTCTTCATAGAACTGCGCCGCTGTCTGATTTTTATGAATTTCAGGCAAGACTTTTTGCAGAGGAAACAAAACTTTCTGTTGACGAATCAAAAAAAATTATAAATGAAGTTTGCTATGAAGGAATAAAAATTTTTTTTAAAAAGATAAAACCGTACAGCCATGCCGTCGAATGTATAAAAGCCATGAAATCTGCCGGATTGAAAATTGGAATTCTTTCTGATTTTCCACCGTCACAAAAAGGTGACATTTGGGGAATTAAACAGCTTTGCGATGTTTGCATTGGCTCAGAAGAATCAGGAGCTTTAAAACCTTCTGTTTATCCGTTTGGAATTTTGAGCAGAAAACTTGATGTTCCTCCAGAAAAAATTCTTTATGTGGGAAATAGTAGAAAATACGATGTGCTTGGCGCGAACAATGCTAAAATGAAGAGCGCGTATATTCTTACAGGTTTTCGCCGGCTGTTTGGAATAAAACTTCCAGATGCTGATATTTCATTTAAAAATTATCGTCAGCTTGAAAAAATTGTGTTAAAATAGATAAAACTTCTTTTTAAATAAATTTGGGCGGGAAATAAAAAGTGATTACTATATTAGGAATTGTCATTGCGGTAGTTTTGTCTGCGATTGTTTCTGTTATTATTCAGCAGACTGGTAAAAATGAAAATTCAATGGAAAAAGTCAAACGCTATGCAAACCAGCGTCAGGCTGAATTTGATGATTATTTTGAAAAGCAGACGGAATCTATAAAACTTCTTGCAAACGATTTGGATACAAAAGACATTCAAGTTAAGGCTGCAATAAAAAGAATGCAGATGCAAATTGACGAGTGCCGCCAGACCACAGAGAATTTTGAAAATCCTGTCCAGAATATAGAAAACATAAAAAATAAAATTGAAGCTTATGATAAAGTTTTGCAGAATCTTATGGAAATGACAGCTGCGGTTGAGCAAAATCTTGATTCTGTAAAAAAAGAAGCTCTTGTTGTGGACAAAGTAAATTCCAAGCTTTCCAGACAAAATCAAATTCTTGAAGCTGTGGAGAAAAAAGTTTCTGATGTTACAAAGCAGTTCTCTGTAAAAAATTCTGAGCAGCTCAAGGCGATTGGTTCTGACTTGCTGAATCAGTACGAACAACGCGCTTCGGAAATTGATGCGACAACGGAAAAAGCCATAAAGCAAAATCAGGCTATCATGGAAAAAATTGAGGACGACATTCGCCAGGCGTATTCCAAAGCAATTGAAAATGCAAAACAGCTTGAAGACGAGTCGTTTGCAAAACTCAAAGATGAATCTCAAAAAAGAACTTCCGCTTGTCTTGATGAGGTTGAAGCTCAGACAAAACAAATCACTGCGATTATTGATTCAAGAATTTCTGAAACGCAAAAAAGCCTCGATGATAAAACAAAAACATTCAGCGATTCTTTAAAAGAACAGACTTCCGCAATTGAAGAAAAATTTAATGAGCGCACACAACGCATTACAGAAATGATTGATGCGCGCACAAATGTTCTCACTGGCACTTGGACAGAAAAAATTGAGGCATTGGAACAAGAACTTAAAGAAAATTCTGAAAACTTTGATTCCCACCTAGAGAATGCTATTGCTGGACTTGATAATTCTCTTGCTGAAAAAACTGGCGCGCTTGAAGATAAGATAAATGAATCTGCAGGAACTTTTGAAAGTGAATTTGCAGACAAAATAAAAGAACTTTCCGATATTGTTGAAAACTCTACTTCAAGAATTGAAGATGAATGCTCTGGAAAAATTTCTGAAATTGAAGAAAAATTCGAATACTCATCGTCTGGCATTCAAAATAAATTTTCAGAAAAACTTTCACAGATTGAATCTTATTTCAATGGAACTTCAAATTCTATTGAAGCCGGATACAAGGAGCGTGCTGATTCTCTTCAAAATGAATTGGAAAATAAATTTTCTGCCTTGCTTGAAACTTTCACAGAACAGGCGAAAATCTTTGAAGAAAAGACTTCGGCTTTTGAGGACAGCGTAAAGCAAAAATCTGATCTTCTTTCTTCTGAACTAGAATCAAATGTTTCTGATTTTTCAGAGCGGCTTAATTCTGAAATTTCTTCACTTGATTCGCAGCTGGAAGAAAAAACTTCACGACTGGAAGAACTTTTCAAAAGCAATGTGACTTCTCTTGAAAATGAATACAACTCAAAAACTTCTGAGCTTGAAAATTCTTTAGAGCAAAGTTACGCTGATATGTTCTCGAATATTGAAGAAAAAATGAAGGCGCTTTCAAAATCTTATGAGGAAAAATCTTCTTCAATGGATTTGACATTTGCAGATAAAAGCCGTAACGTTGTTCAATTTTTTGAAGATAAAACCCGCGAGCTTGAAGAAAGCTATGATTTGAAAACAAAGAAGCTAAAAGAATCTTTGGATTTAAATAATGAAAATGCAGAATCCGAAATGAAGAAAAAATCACAGGCACTTATTGCGTTGTTCAACGAGAAGTCTTCAAATTTGGATTCAAAACTCAAAGAAAAAATGCGTTCTCTTGATGCTGATTTGGATAAAAATGTTGATGAACTCAATGCAAAAATAAAACAGAAAACTGGTGCTGCAAACACTTCATTTGAAAATTCTATTTCAAAAATTGAAAACGAAATCCGCCAGAAAACAGCAGCACTTAATACAAGCTTCACTGACAAGTTTGATTCGATTGACGGCATATTTAAAAAGAAACTTGAAGACATAAATAACAAGGCTCTTGCAATTTCCACTGAAATTAAAAACCGCACAGACGGACTTGAGGATGACGTCCGCAGAAAACTTTCAAATCTTACAGAAGATGTAAAAAATCAGACTGCGCAGGCTGTTGAAAAATACAAGACAACGACTTCAACTTATACGCAGGATATTGAAGATAGAACTGATATTTTGCGTAAAGAACTTGCGGAACGAACAGAAGCTCTTGAGCGTCAAATTCATGAACGCGCGCAGGAAATTGAAAAGAAACTTGAAGAACTTGAAAACAATGTGGAAACTCAAACTTACGGAGCAATGGAGCAGTATAAGTCTACAACTTCTGAGTACACACAAAAAATTGAACAGAACACTAAGTCTTTAAAAGAAGAACTTGAAAATAAAACCCGCAATCTTCAGGAACTTATTGATGTGCGCACAAATGAAATTCAGTCTCTTTCCGAAGATGCAATTGTGGATGCAAAAAATCGATTTGAAGATGTCCAAAAAATAATTTCTGCAAAAACAGATGAAGTTTCAGGAAACGCTCTTGCGTATGTTGAAGATGCGCAAAAACAGATTGAAGAAAAAACTGACAGTCTTGTTTTAGATGCGAAAAATGCAATTGAAAAAGTTCAGGAACAGATTTCAAAAACAACAGAAAATGTAAATGAAATTACATTGGCGTTAAAGCAGGATGTAAAAGTTAATTCTGAAAAACTGCAAGCTTTGCAGAATTCTGTTGAAAGTCAGTCTTCTGAACTTGAAAAAAAATACGATGGAATGTTTTCTTCTATACTTGAAAAAGCGGAGAAAGATGAAAACGATGCTTATGAAAAGTTTAGCAGCTTGAGTTCTGCAAATCTTGACAAATACAAAGGTGATGTTCAAAAGCGCGTGGATGAAATGCATTCCGATATAAAAAATTCTCTTGGTTCTCTTGATGCGCAGACAAAATCGATAAAGGAAAATATAGATGGAACACTTTCTTCTATTCTTTCCCGCTACGAGCAAATTGAAAATAATGCAAAAGAAATTTCTGAGCGAATTGAAAATGAAAATGAAAGTAATTCTGAAAAACTCAAGGAATTTTCTTTGTCAATGCAAAATCAGATTGATGAGCTTAATGGAAGTTTGCTTTCCTCCACAAAAAATATCGCCGCCGAATGTGATGCTCGCCAAACAAAATATCTTGAAGCCTTGGACAGTCAGCTTGATGCTTATAAAAAGGAAATGGAGTATAGGTTTAAAAAACTTAATACTGCCGGAGCTGACGTTGATAAACTTGAATCTTCTTTAAGAAAACTTATGGATCAGAGCCAGAAAAAAGTTATAGGTGACTTTGAAAAATTTTCTGAAGGTGCGGAAAAAACTCAGGCTGATTTTGAAAAATCAATTGTTGCAAAATATGAAAAACTAAAAGTTGACTTGGATTCTGTTCAGACTTCACTTGATGAAATTAAAAAAGATTCCGCTGCCAAACTTAGCGCAAAGGTAAAAGTATTCGAAGATTCTTTTACAACTGATCTTGCGAAACGCCAAGACGATGTTGTTCTAAAACTTTCTGACTGGAAAAATAAATTTGATGCGCAGTTTTCTGATTTTACGGCAGAGTACGAAGTAAAACGAGAGGCTTTGGAAAAACAATATGACGATGCTCTTGCAAAACGAATTTCTGAACTTACAAAGAAAACTCTTGAACAGGAAAAGAAATTCCAGACAGCGTTGCTTTCCGGCCAGACAACTGTTCAGGAGCAAATCAATACAGTAAATCAAAAAATCCATGACTTTATCGAGCAATATAGAAATGAAATTCAGAAAACGATTGAAAATGCGGACGAATATTTAAAGACTGAAACCGACAGTTACAATGAGCGTATGAATGGACAGCTTGATAAAATTGAGCATGATTTGAATTCTAAGTTTGAAAATTTCCGCGAAATTCTTCTTTCAAAACAGGAGTCTCAGTCGGCGACAATTGATGCGGCAGTGCAGGAATTTACAGCTTGGAAAAATAGTCTTAAAGGAAAATATGAGGATGCATCTCAACAGATTGAGGATCAACTTAAACTTCTTGCAGATACAAATGATCAAAAAATAAATGACTTGCAAAAAGATTTCTCCGTTGCGGCAAACAAGGCTGCCGATGTTCTTGATGATTACGATAAAAAATCAAAAACTGCTCTTGCTGATTTCCGTGAGCAATATGAAAATATGCTTGCCAATGTAAAAAAATCAACGGCTGACCAAGAGGATTATGCGGATAAAAAAAGCAAGGAACTCAAAAGCAGATTTGATAAGCAGACCGATGAATATATGCGTGTTTATAATAATGCCTTTGATAAAATTGGCGAGGAGGCGAATAAGCTTCAGTTCCAAATTGATGAAATAAATAAAAGCATTGGAACTTTCAAAACTGAAACAGCGGTTTTTGACAAGGCTGACATTTTGAAAAAGCAGCTTGAAACTTCTATTGATGATTTGAATAAAAAAATTTCAGCAGTCAAAAATTTTGAGGAAAAACTTAATGACTTGTCTGCTCAGGCGCAACGTCTTGAAAAATTTGGCGATGATGTTAATTCCCGCTTAAATGCGTATAGTTCGGATAAATCTCGTTTGGACAGTATTGAATATAAATTCAATACGCTTATGAATTTAAGCAGCGGTATGGATTCAAAAATTCAGGAACTCACTTCTATGAGCGATGATATTTTGAATATGCAGGCAAAGGTTGGAAAATTTCAGGACAGCATTTCAAATGTTCAGTCAAAACTTGAACGGATAGAAAATAAGAAAGAAACCTATGACCGTGTTGCGGAAGAAGTTGACAGCTCATTTGAAAATATTTCACAGCTTGAAAAGCGTCTTGAAGAATGTTCAACTAAAGTTAATTCTCTGCCAGATGAAATCAAGTCAATGCAAAGCCACATTGATAAAATTATGAAGAATAGCGGAAAAATTAATGATGCCGTTGACAAAATAACTTCTTTGCAAAGTTTGATTGACGATGCGGAAGAACGCATTGCAAAAATTAAAGATTCACGTGATGGAATTCTTAATACCGAAGTTAGGCTGCAAAAACTTTATTCTGACGCCGATAGCAAGCTGAAGCTTCTTCATGACATTACAGCTAAGGAAGTTGGAAACAAGCCGTCCGCTGTAGCTGGTTCAAATATTACACCTCAGTTGAAGTCAAATGTCATTAAGCTGAAGAAAGACGGATGGAAAAATGCTGAAATTGCAAAGCGTTTGAAGATTGAAGAGAACATAGTAAATCTTATTCTTGAAATGGGAACTGATGAGTAAAAAGGAAGTCCGCTTTATGCGGACTTCTGTAAAAGATTTAAAGAGCTAATTCTACTGCATGTTTTGCATGAATTTCTGTTGTATCGAATAGTGGTAGTTCAAAATCATTTTGTTTTACAAGCAAACCTATTTCTGTGCAGCCAAGAATTATTCCGTCCGCTCCTTTGTTTTTCAAGCGCATCATTATTTCAAGCATTTTCTTTTTAGAACATTCTTCTATTTTTCCAATGCAGAGTTCATGAAAAATAACATTGTTGATTTGCTCAATGTCTTTTTCATCGGGAACAATAACAGTTATTCCTTGCTCGATTAAACGCTGTTTGTAGAAGTCTTGAACTAATGTATATTTTGTTCCAAGAAGACCGGCATTGAAAGTTTTTCTTTTCTTCAGTTCAGAAACCGTTGCATCGGCAATATGGATTACAGGAATCGTTACCATTGACTGAATCTGTGTATAAACTTTGTGCATTGTGTTGGTGCAGATTAAAATAAAATTTGCTCCTGACATTTCAAGTTTTTTTGCAGCTTCTCCAAGAATTAAACCGCTTTTTTCCCAGTTTCCACATGACTGGCATTTTTCAATTTCATCGAAGTCAACACTGTAAAGAATTATTTTTGCAGAGTGAAGTCCACCAAGTTTTGTTTTGATTTCTTCATTTATGATTTTGTAATATGGAATTGTGCTTTCCCAACTCATTCCGCCGATAAGTCCGATTGTTTTCAATTTTCTCCTCCAATGCAAATGTTTTTATAACCAATGTTATTTTTTTTACAGAGTTTATCTTAAAAAGGAAAAACAATCAACAGAAATATTCCGCTGATTGTTTTTCAGGTTTATATAAGCTAAATATTTTTTTACATCGCAGGTGGTAGCTACGATAATGGCTTATTATTCCACCTCCTCAATCGAAAGCGTCATGTTCGCAAGTCCATGGTAATAGTTTACGCTTTGTGCGGTGAAGCGGTAGACGCAGTAGTCGGAATCGTCTATGCCTTTCGGGTAATACATTTCAAATCCGTCGCGCCAGAGCATTGCCTTTGTGTCGTGGTCGGTGCAGACTTCGATTGTGCCTGTAAAGAGCGCGCCCTTGTATTTGTCCTTTGTGTCGTCAACGTAGTACACGCAGGCTTTTGGATTTGCCCTGAACTGAGCGACGCGCCGGGAGCTTGTATTCGTCGAAAAATACTGAATCTTCATGCTTTCGCTTTCGAGTACGAGCATTCCCTTGATCTGCGGAAATCCCTCTCCGTTCACCGAACCGACATAGGCGACATTCGCGTTTTTTCTGAGTGCGATGATTTCTTCTTTGGCTTTTTCTTTGTTCATTATTATCCTCCTATAAATAATTATTAAGATTCTCAAGCACTTTCCCAAGAGCCGATTCAAAACTGAAAATTTCCTCATCAGAAAATCCCCTGTAAAAAATTTTGTTCATCTGCTCGGAAACCTTGTCGTACTTTTTCCGGAGCTTTCTTGCCTTCTGCGTCAGCCTGATTCTGACAGTCCGCCTGTCTTCCGCGCTGTATGTGCGCACCGCAAGCTCCTGCGACTCAAGTCGGTCGAGCATCCCGGTGAGTGTCGTCTTCGCAAGACCGGTTTTTTCAGAAAGTTCCCTGATTGGAATGTCGTCGTTTTCCCAGAGCACAAAAAGAATTCTTCCCTGCGCTCCGTTGAATTCCGCGATTCCCTGTTCATCCAGAAGCCGCTCAAAAATGCGTCCCTGAATCTGCTTTATCTTGCTGATGTAAAACCCTCCGTTCGTCTTATTTAGCAATCTGATTTCCTTCTGTCTGTTTTATACGAAAGAGTATAGTACTATATAGAACTATTTGTCAAGATGAAATTTTGTAATATGTGGAAAAAGAGTGGACTACGGACAGATTGTATACGGCTTTCTTTTTATTCTTTTTTCATTTTATCAAGAGACTTGTTCAGGACTTTTCGTATTTCTTCTATTACTTTAGACTGAATCTGATTTTGAATTGAAATGTTTTCGTCTGTTTTTTCAATGACTACTTTTTTCTTTGTCTGTGGAATAAAAAGCTGGTAAACTTCCACTTGCAGTGCGTCTGCAATTTTCACAAGATTTTCGCTTCTTGGCCAGCGTCTCATACCTTCGATGTCATTGATGTTCTGTGAAGAAAGTCCGCATTTTTCAGCAAGTTTTTCTTGTGTGAATTTATTCTTGCGGTATTTTTTTATGTTTTCCGAAAGCGTTTTTTTTAGTTCCTGTTCTGTCATTACTTGCATTTTGCAAGTCTATTTGTTTTATTTACACTAGCAAAATGCGTATTGTTTTGTTATACTATCAATCTGCAAGTATTATATTTTTTCGTTTGGAGCTGTTTTATGTCTTTTGTTTCCTTTGAATTTCTGATTTTCTTTGTACTTTTTTCATCAGTTTATTTTCTTGAGCAGAAATTCTTTTTCAGGAAATTCTTGAATCAGTTGATTTTGTTTATCGCAGGAATTTTATTCTACAGTTTTGCCGGAATAAAATTTCTGCCATTTCTTCTGTTCTCATGCGCTTCATCCTGGCTGCTCGCATTTCTTGTAAGAAAAAGCCGTGCTTTGCTTTTAACTTCTGTCGCCTTGGAACTTCTTCCGCTGATTTTTTTCAAGTACATAAATTCGGTTCTCTCTTTATTTTTGGAGCAGCATTTCACATTTATTCTGCCGCTTGGAATTTCTTTTTTCACGTTTCAAAGTCTCGGTTATCTTCTTGATGTCCGTAGAGGAAATATCGAACCTGAAAAAAATCTTCTGACGGTGAGTCTGTTCGTCTCATTTTTTCCGACAGTCTCAAGCGGTCCGATTCAGCGTGCGGAAAATCTGATTCCGCAGTTTTCAAGGATAAACGCTTTTGACTACGGCAATGCCACTGACGGAATGAAATTATTCGCTTGGGGATTTCTGAAAAAATTCATAGTCGCCGACTCGATTTCAGTTTATGTGAATTCCGTTTATTCGTCTCCGCTTCAAATATACGGATGCGCAGTTCTGCTCGCAACGCTTTTTTATTCCTTTCAGATTTATTTTGATTTTTCGGGCTACAGCGACATGGCGATTGGAATCAGCAGATTTTTGGGCTTTGACATCGGAAAAAATTTTGACCATCCGTATCTTTCAAAAGGCTGCTCGGAGTTTTGGCGCAAGTGGCACGTCAGTTTAAGTTCCTGGCTTCGCGATTACATTTACATTCCTTTGGGCGGAAGCCGATGCTCGTTGCCGAGAGTCTGCCTGAACCTCATGCTCACGTTTCTTGCAAGCGGAATATGGCACGGAGCTTCGTTCAGTTTTGTAATTTGGGGCGCGCTGCACGGATTGTACGTCTGCCTTGAACGGATTTTCAGAAAGCGGCTGGAAAAAAATCCTTCGTTGCTTCGGATTTTCGGAACGTTCCTGCTTGTTTCATTTGCCTGGATATTCTTTCGCGCGGAAAATGTTCACGATAGTTTTATGTTGATAAAAAAATTATTTCATATTCCGTTTGAAATTTTCAGGACTTTTCCGGCTTTGACCTCCAGTTTCGGAATTAAGGAAAGCGTGCGCCAGCTGTTTGCATTGAGCGATGAAGTGAAAGGGCTGACAGGAATCATATTCATTTTCTTGAAAATTCTTCCGGTTGCGGCAATTGAATTATTCACGTACAAAAAAAGTGGACTTGAGATAATAAGGTCGCAGAAAACCGCAGTCCGCTGGTTTCTTTATTCCGTCTTTGTGCTTTTTGTTTTGCTGAACATTCCGCAGAGCCGGTCAACGTCGTTTTTGTATTTCAATTTTTAAAGTAGAGGAGAGCATAGTAAAATATGAAAAAATTTCTTCTGAAACTTCTGTGCCTTGCCGCAATTACTTTTGGAATGTTTGTGCTTGGATTCCTTTGCCTTGTTTTTGCCGCACCGCAGTACAAATATTCCTACAACGCAAGTCTGATTGATAAAATTGATTTCCTGAAAAAATCTCCGTCTCCAAAAATAATCCTGTGCGGAAATTCAAATCTTGCGTTCGGAATAAATTCAAAACTGATGGAAAATGAATTCGGTATGCCGGTTGTGAATTTGGGACTTCACGGCGGACTTGGAAACGCCTTTCACGAGGAAGCCGCAAAACTCAACATTCAGGCCGGGGACATTCTGATTGTTTGCCATTCGTGGTATTCAGATGACGATAAAATTTCCGATCCGCTGCTTGCCTGGACGACTCTGGAAAATAATTTCAGCCTTTACAAAATTCTGCGAAGAAAAGATTTTTTTGACATGGCGAAGTCTTTTCCGAAGTATACTGCAAAAATAATGTTGCTATGGATTACAAAAAAGGGCAACGGAATTCCGTCTGACTGCTACACAAGAACCGGATTCAATAAAAACGGCGATTTGATTTATCCGCGCGAATACGACAAAAATTTGTTTGACAACTCTGTTCATTCGTCTGTTCCCCTGATAAATGATGTCTGCGCAAAAAGGTTGAACCGGCTTTCTGAATATTGCGCCCAAAAAAATGCGACGCTTTTAGTTGCGGGTTTTCCGATTATGCAGAGAAGCTGCGAAGTTTTGAACAGAAGCGAATACGAAAACTTTCAGACGAATCTTGCGGAAAAACTTGACTGCCTGATAATTTCTGATTTTACAGATTACATTTATGATGAAAGTCTGTTCTATAATACGAGCCTTCATCTGACTAACGAGGAAGCTGAGATCCGCACAAGGCAGCTGATAAACGACTTGAAAAAATACTTTGGTAGCGTGCAGGAAAACTGAAAAGTTCAATTTTACAATTTGTACTGCATGAAGTTCTGATTATGTACAAAGCCGAAATCCGTGTAAAGCTTTACGCCCATATCTGACGCCGTTATCTGAACCGTTTTGCAGCCGTAGTCCTTCGCTTCTTTTACGACACGGCTCAAAAGTTCCCTTGCTATTCCTTTTCTTCGGTAATCTGGATTTGTGAACATGCTCGAAAGCAATCCGATTTTTCCGCTTGGGCAGGCGAAGTACGGCGGCTTTTCCACAAAGGACATTCCGCTTGTTCCCACAATTTTTTCTCCGTCAAACGCAAGATAGGAAACGAAAGTTCCGTCCGCAAGGTGTCGAAGATAATAATCTTTAAGCGCAGGCCGCAAATCAATTTCTTCCGTTGCACCTTCTTCTCGAAGCTGATTGATTCTCATCTCGATAAAAGTTTCCAGTTCGTTTTTTGTAAGTCGTTTGTATTCTATTGGCATTTTGGGTTTCTCCTACTATAAAAGTCAATTTCAATTATAGCAAAAATCATAGAACTGTGATATTTTCAAACTATGGAATTTTTGCCATTTTTGTTTTTTGTTGCCTTGCTTGCATTTTTCATTTTTCTTGC
>NZ_DBKJ01000114.1:0-6805 GCF_002297325.1 Treponema sp. UBA753
CTTTTTTATCCGGTGTTTCAATATAAACAATAACACTTCCATCTTTTTGAACATCAGTGTGTGTTATTTCTGTGTCATCTGGCAAACGCATATATTCATAAATCATTTTTTCATCTCCATATTGACTCGTTTCCAATCATGCAGAATTTATTTCAGAATCTTGATTACTAATAATATATCACTATTTGCAAGAACTCTCCATAATTTTTTCTTCGGCTTTCATTAGGCTGGCAATTTATACAGCTATTTCATTGCCTTGACGTTTTTTTTGATGAAGTCGATTTGGCTTTGTCAAGGTTAGTTCTTATCGCACAAAATCTTCACAAATTGCAAATTCGCTTACGACTTTATTCATTTTCCTAAAAACTCGACAGTCGGGCTAAATAAGAGCGCAAAGCCCTTTTCCTCTTAATTGGAAGAAAAGGGCTTTGCCTAAAATTTTAATTGCATTATCAAGTAAAAAAAGAGACTTGTCTGAATTTATGTAATTTGAAGCAGAAATTGAATCAAGATAAAAAACAATTTCGTTTGCCCGTGATTTTTCTACATCAGCGTATAAAAGGTTTCCCATATAGGCCCAGCAGATTTGAACTGTAGAAAAATCTGAAGAAGAAAGAACGATTGGTTTTCCGCCAATCCAAACAAACTTTTTTGCTGCAAGGGAAGAAAATTCTTTTTTGCATTTTGATTCGTATTTTTTTATCAGACTTTCAATAAAGTCTGGCGCAATCGAAGGTTTCGGCATTTTAAATGGAAAAAAAGATTCCACATTTTTGTTGAGTTTTTCTGCGTGCATCCAAAATTCTAAAGCTTCATTTAAAGGTTGTGAATAGATTTCGCTTTTTTCTTCGCCTTCAAAATGGATTTCGTTTTCTGCAAAAGTTTTTTCTTTAGGAAAAATAGGTTTTAGCTCTTTGTGAAGTCCTTGGTGCCATTCCTTAAAAACTGTTGAATGAACGGTAAGCGAAAATTTGTGCCAGAACGCGCTGTCTAAAAGACCTGCCTTAAACATTTGCCTTAAAGTTTCCATTGAATTAATAAGGTCTTGCTTTGTTTGATTCCAAAACCCAAAAATCATGTATGAATGGACAAGGATTCCAGCTTCTTTGAATGCACAGCATGCGGAAACTATGTGTTCCATGCTAGTTCCCTTGTTTACTGAAGACAGGCCTTCTCCTGTGGCAATTTCTATTCCTGCGGAAACTGCGGTAAGTCCTCCGTAGGCGAGCAAATCTGCTAAATCTTTAGAAAATGTTTTTTCAAAGCGGATGTTTCCCCACCAAGAAAGCCTTTCGTTCTTAATGGAACTGCTTAGGTTTAAAAGCGCAAATTTTTGCATAAGAGCGGGAGGACAAGCTTCATCCACAAAATGAATACCGTTTATTCCTGTTATTAAGCTTTGTTTTTCAAGCCCGTAAAAAAGATTTTCAATGTTTGTGTTGCAAAAACCTTTTACGTAGTCCAAGGTTGTATCGCAAAAGGCGCACCTATGCCAGTAGCAGCCGTAAGCCATATACGCTTTTAGCCATGCGCCGTCGTTCCAAATTCTGTGCATTGGATTTGTGTCGTCTGCAAGCCGAGGGTAAAGTGAAAAATCAATAGCGCTAAAGTCAGGAACTATTTTACGAACGAAATCAATTTCTTTTTTTGCATACAAGTTTATAATCTCTTTTGAAAAGTTTTCTTCTAAATTTGTTCCGTCGATTATTTTTTTGTTGTAAAAGTGTTTTACTTTGTAGAAAGGTTTTTCTGCAAAAATTGAACTAAAGTCTGGATCTTGAATATTTAGACTGTCAAATATATGAAGAAAACTTCCATACCCCTTGTCGTAACTTAAAAAATCGCAGTATTTGAAAATTCCTTGCTCTTGAAGATTTCTAAGTTCTGTGTTTACGTAGCCGCCGCCAAAAGCAACAAAAAAATTTTTGCTTTTAGCGGAAAAAGATTTTATTTCTCTGGCGATGAAAATTGCTGCTTCTAAGGTTCCAGGAAAAGGAATGGAAATACAGAAAAGAGTTTTATTTTCTTTATTTTGAACTAAAATTTCTTGAACAAGATTTTTTAAAAAGTCTTCTAAAACCGGGGAATTTAATGCATTTTCAATTTTAAAAAAAGAAGATTTGCTTGTAGCAAGGCTTTCCGCATAGCGAATAAGAGAAAAATTTTTGTCATAGGCAACGGCAATGTAGTCTGCAAGGTCTGCTAGCGCAAGGCTTGCCAAAATGCGTGAATCGTCTGCGCTGACATCGCGGTCTAAAGACGTTAGGTATGATTCCATTCGGTTTCCGCGCGGGACATAAGCGGAACGTACAAATTCGTGCACCAGTTCTCGGCCAGATTTTTTATTTCCTTCGCAAACTATAGCAACGATTGTATCTATCCAGTTTATCCAGCTTTCCTGTTGAGAAATATAGCGTCTAAGTTGAAAAGCAGAATTTTCATCTCCTTTTTTTTCAAAATTTTGAGCAATCTCAAGAGCTTTTTTAGAGGTTTTTTCGAAGATGATTTTTAATCCGTTTTTGCAAAAAATTTTATGAAATAATGCAATGCTTAAATCTTTCCATTGAACGCAGCCATTAATATTCTTTTCCTGATAAAGATTGTTAAAAAAGGAAAGTAAATATGCTCCGCTTGGATACGGTGTGTTTAATTGAAGCATTGGCGGCTGTATTATAATTGTGTTTAGCATATCTTGATTATAACCTAAAAAATAGTATCATTGAAATATGAATATATTTTTAGTTATTGTTGGGGCAGTTCTTCTTTTTTTAGGTTTTTTAGGAACATTTTTACCGGTTTTGCCAGGAGCGCCTTTGGCTTGGTTTGGAATGCTAGCAGCATATTTTTCTGATTATGTAATTATAAAACCTGTGATTTTAATCATTTGCGCAGTGGCGGCGATTTTTGTTTCTGTTGCAGATAATATTTTTCCTGTTGCGATGACAAAAAAAAGCGGAGGCTCTAAGGCCGGAACTTGGGGTTCTACGATTGGTCTAGTAGTTGGCATGTTCATTGGACCTTGGGGAATAATTTTAGGACCTTTTTGCGGAGCTTTGGTAGGTGAGCTTATAAACGATTCTTCTGATTTTAATAAATGTCTAAAAGCTGCTTTTGGCGCATTCAAAGGTTTTTTGTTAGGAACAGGTCTTAAAATGGTTGCGGTTGCGGTTTTTATATGGTTTTTTCTTTTTGGTTTGTACAAAGGCATAAAAACAGAGTCCGTTGACTCTGTCATAAATATTCTTCCTACTGTTCAAAATGTGATAAAAACTGTATAGTTATCTTTTAGAATGAACTCTAAAGCCTGCCTGGTCCTGGCTAACGGACTTGTATTTAATGGAAACAGTATTGGTGCTTCCGGTGTTGTTATCGGTGAAGCAGTATTTACAACAGGAATGACTGGCTATCTTGAAACACTTACAGATCCCAGTTATTACGGTCAAATAGTTACGCAGACTTTTCCTTTGATTGGAAATTATGGCGTAATCCCTGAAGATTTTGAAAGCGAAAAAAGTCATGTACGTGGATACATTGTTCGCAACCTTTGCGAAGAACCTTCTAATTTTCGCTGCAAAGGAAATTTAAATAATTTTTTAGTTCAAAGCAACGTAATCGGTCTTTGATGAATAGATACAAGAAAACTTACAAAAGTTCTTCGCGAAGCTGGCGTCATGAACGGAATGATAATTTCTGGCAGCTCTGCAGAAGCTTTAGAGTGTTTTAATGCCCTTGAAAATCCTTTGGAAAAAGAAAAGATTTTAGAAAAAATAAAAGCATACAAAATAGAAAAAGCAGTAGAAGCTGTAACTTTAAATGCTGATAAAATTGAACAAAGCGCAGATGTTGTTTTTAAAACTAGCGCAGAGTATCGCGCTGTTCCTGTTACAAAAGACGGCTTAAAAGTAAATGACCCAGAACTTGCCATGAAAAATGGAAAAGGAAAAAAAGTTGTTCTTTGGGATTTTGGTGCAAAGGCAAATATCCGCAGGGAATTGCTGAAGCGCGGAGTTGACGTTGAAACTGTAGCTTGCGATACAAAAGCGGAAGATATTTTAAAAAGAAATCCAGACGGAATTATGCTGAGCAACGGACCTGGAGATCCTGCCGACAACGTTGAAATTATTGAAAATATCAAAAAGATTTCTGAAAGCGGAATTCCAGTTTTTGGAATTTGTTTGGGGCATCAAATGCTGGCGCTTGCACGGGGAGCAAAAACCAGCAAGCTGAAGTATGGTCACCGAGGGGGCAACCAGCCTGTAAAGCAGCTTTCAACAGGAAGAGTTTATATTTCTTCTCAAAACCATGGCTATGCAGTAAACAATGAAAGTCTTCCTAAAGGCGCTTTTTTAAGTTTTGTAAACACAAACGATGGAACTTGCGAAGGCATAACTTATACGGATATTCCTGCTTTTAGCGTTCAGTTCCATCCAGAGGCAAGCGGCGGTCCTTTGGATACAAACTTTTTGTTTGATGATTTTATCAATCTTATAAACGACAGAAACTATTTTAAGAATTTTAAGCCAGAATTTGAACGCGTTGATGCAATATCGTATTTTAAGTCGACAATAAAAGAAACGAACGGGAGTAAGCTATGCCTTTAAATAAAAGTATCCACAAAGTAATGGTAATTGGTTCTGGTCCGATTGTAATTGGGCAGGCGGCAGAATTTGATTACGCAGGAACGCAGGCTTGCAAGGCATTAAAAGAACAAGGACTTGAAGTTGTTTTAGTCAATTCAAATCCTGCTACGCTTATGACAGACCATTCAATGGCAGATTCAATTTATATTGAGCCTCTTATTCCCGAAGTAATTCAGCGAATAATTGAAAAAGAAAAACCAGACAGTTTGCTTTCAACCTTGGGCGGGCAGACAGGTCTTACACTTTCTATGGAACTTGCAAAGTCGGGTTTTCTTGCAAGCCATGGAGTTCAGCTTTTAGGCGCAAAACCAGAAACAATTGACAAGGCGGAAGACCGTCAGATGTTCAAAGATACAATGCTTGCAATTGGAGAGCCTTGTATTCCTTCTAAAGTTGTAACAACTTATGAAGATGCCGTTGATTTTGTTCACAACGAAATTGGTTTTCCTGCAATAATTCGCCCGGCCTTTACTCTTGGTGGCACTGGTGGCGGCATTGTAAACAACGATGAAGAGTTAGACGAGATTGCCCACAACGGGCTTCACCGCTCGCCAATTCATCAGATTCTTGTGGAAAAATGTATTTCCGGCTGGAAAGAAGTTGAATTTGAAGTTATGCGCGACCACAGCGGAAACGTTCTGACAATTTGTTCAATGGAAAACTTTGATCCAGTCGGCGTCCACACAGGAGATTCAATCGTAATTGCTCCGACGGTAACCCTTGCAGATAAAGAATACCAGATGCTTCGTTCTGCAGCCTTAAACATAATTTCTGCTTTGAAAATTGAAGGCGGCTGCAACTGTCAGTTCGCGTTGAATCCGGAATCTTTTGAATATGCGGTGATTGAAGTAAATCCCCGCGTTTCACGTTCTTCGGCATTGGCTTCTAAGGCTACTGGCTATCCGATTGCGAAAGTCGCTTCGCTAATTGCCATCGGCTATAATCTTGATGAAATTCCAAACTTTGTTACAAAAAAGACGGCGGCTTGTTTTGAGCCGGTTTTAGATTACGTTGTTGTAAAAATGCCTAAATTCCCATTTGATAAGTTTGTTTATGCGGCTAGAAAACTGGGAACCCAGATGAAGGCGACTGGCGAAGTTATGGCGATTGGCCGCACTTTTGAAGAAGCGCTGATGAAGGCTGCTCGCGGTGCGGAAATTGGCGTTAATTCGCTTAATTTTAAAGTTTTTGAAGAAGAATCTAACGAAAAGATTATTGAACGCGTTGGGCAGTGCACAGACTTGCGTTTGTTCGCAGTTTTCCAGGCTTTAAAGCGCGGAATTATGACTGTGGAAGAAATCCATAAAGTTACAATGATAGACGAATGGTTCTTGAACAAACTTATGAATCTTGTTGAAATGGAAGATACGTTCCAGATGATAAAAGAAGGTTCTGAACTTTCTGAAAACGGAGCTGCCGAACTTACCCAAGAATTATACGTTGAGGCAAAAAAGCTCGGTTATCCAGACAAAGTCATTGAAGAAATGACCGGCTATGAAATTGCGAATTCTTAAGGAGTTGAGGCGTTCTAAAAATATGCAGGATTAAGCAAATCGCTTAGAAAACGCGAAAAGTCATTCATTCAAGAACATGGCGCAGTAAAGCGGAAGTGTAATTTTTTTGTTTGCAAAACCAATGTTTCCATTGCAAAGTTTTATTCCATAGGGAAATTCAGCCTTCTTAAGCAGATTATCCATACTGGAAGTTCCTTTGTTTCCGCTTTTTACTTCTACAGGGGTTGCATTGTCTTTATATCTTATAAAGAAATCAATTTCGCCCTGTGAGTTTTCTTTTTTATAATAATAAAGCGGCTTTTGCATTTTTGAGAAAACATCTGCAATAAGATTTTCGTAAATAGCGCCTTTATAGATTTTCAATGTGTCGTCAATAATGTCTTTCTGGGTTTCGTCATCCAGCATTGCACACAGAAGTCCAATGTCATGCATATAAATTTTAAAGCAAGAAGAGACAACATTTCCTACAAACGGAAGAGCTGGCGGATTTATATTGTAGCAAAAATCAATTATGCCTGCATCGTAAAGCCACATCAGGCTTCCTGCAAACTTTCGGGCAGTTCCTTTTTCTTCTACAATGCCGTATTGAAATTTACGGTTTTCTTTTGCAAGCTGGCGCGGAATAGAAAGAAAACATTCCCTTGCCTTTGT
>NZ_DBKJ01000110.1:0-2015 GCF_002297325.1 Treponema sp. UBA753
GAAAAAAAAGAATACAATGTTGAATTCTTTATTTTTGATTCGCTTGGAGAAGACAACCTTTGTGTTTCGCTTCAAAAAGAAAAAGTTTCCTTGGAATTTAAAAAAGACCGCTGGATTATTTTTGATATTCAAACTGAAATTGAAAGCAACTTCTTGGAATTCAGCGATTTAAAGGTGGAATATTTTACTGCAATGGAAAAATGCGGCGGAGATGTTTTTACCTGCGCTTCTGTTTTGCGTCAAGAATATGATTTTATTCCTTCAGATCAAGAAATCAAAGATGCTGAAAAATATGTGGAAGAACAAAGCCTTGTATTTGTAAAACCTGCCAGCAAATGAAATGACAGTTTTACGTTTTTTGTCATATTGACTTTAGAAAACATTCACGATATTATAAGAAAACAGTTGCAAAAAAAGCATCGTTTTGTTTTTTGGAGGAAATATGGCTTCTAATTATAATCTTGAAAAACAGCACGCAAAGGGAAAATTTCACGCTATTGAAAGAATCAATAATCTTTGCGACAAAGACTCATTTTATGAAATCTATTCAGCCGCTCGTCATACTTGCACAAGCTTTGGAATGGACAAAAAAGAAATTCCTTACGACGGTGTAATTACTGGCTTTGGAAAAATTAACGGAAAAAAAGTTGCCATTTATGCTCAGGATTTTACAGTTCAGGGCGGCTCTCTTGGAAAAGTTCATGGGCAGAAAATTGCGGAGCTTATAGACAAGGCGATTATGGCAAAGTGTCCGGTTATCGGTCTTAACGATTCAGGCGGTGCGCGTATTCAGGAAGGCGTTGATGCTCTTTGTGGTTACGGCGAGCTTTTTTATCAGAATGTGCGTGCCTCTGGAACTGTTCCGCAGATTTCAATTATTGTAGGACCTTGCGCTGGCGGTGCTGTTTATTCACCTGGAATCACTGATTTTATTTTTGCGGTTGATACAATCAGCCAAATGTTTATCACAGGACCAAAAGTTGTAAAAAGTGTTCTTTCGCTTGATATTTCTGCGGAAGATTTGGGTGGCGCTTCCATTCATGCACAGAAAAGCGGTGTTGCGCATTTTAGAGCTTCTTCAGAACCTGAATGCTATGAAGCTGTAAGAAAACTTTTGGATTACATTCCGCATTATTACGGCGAAGAAATTGTTGCTGAAGCAAAATTCAAGTTTGACGAAAAGAAAAAGGCAAAGAAAATTGCAGAGGCTCTTCCAGAAGAAAGCAAAAAAGGCTACGACATCCGCAATGTAATTGACTGCGTTGTTGATGACGACAGTTTCTTTGAAGTGATGAAAGAATTTGCACAGATGGCGGTTGTTGGCTTTGCAAAAATTGAAGGAAAATCTGTTGGCGTTGTTGCAAACAATCCGGCTGTCTGGGGCGGACTTTTGAACTGCGATGCTTCTGACAAGATTGCACGCTTTGTACGCTACTGCGACGCTTATAATGTTCCGCTTGTTACTTTTGTTGATGTTCCAGGATTTTTGCCTGGTCCTGATGAAGAGCAAAAGGGAATTATCCGTCATGGAGCAAAAGTAATCTACGCATACAGCGAAGCGACTGTTCCAAAAGTTACAGTTATTACACGCAAGGCTTACGGCGGAGCTTACATTGCAATGTGCTCAAAGCATCTGGGCGCGGACTTTGTTTATGCTTGGCCAAAAGCTGAAATTGCGGTAATGGGTGCAGAAGGCGCTCTTGGAATTCTTTACGCAAAGGAAATGAAAGATCCTGCTCAGGCTGCTCTTGTTGCACAAAAGTCTCAGGAGTACAAAGATACAATTATGACTCCGACAATTGCGGCTCAGCGTGATTATATCAGCGAAATTATAAATCCTGAAGAAACAAGACAACGTGTTGCCCATAGCCTTGAATTCCTTGCTCAAAAAACACAGAATTCAGCTCCTGCCAAAAAACACGGAAACATTCCGCTTTAATAAAAATTGTCCGTGGCTCGCTTTGCCGGGCTGCGGAACTTAAATAGCCTGAAATTCGAGTTTTGATAAGAACAGT
>NZ_DBKJ01000110.1:2074-3752 GCF_002297325.1 Treponema sp. UBA753
TGTCATTGCCGTGCTTGACACGGCAATCTTGCAAAAAAAAGTGTAACAGATTATCGGGGCAAGCCCGATAATGACATTAAACCGTAAAACTCGAATTTCAGGCTAAATATATTTTTCTTTCTTTATTTAATTTTAGTAGATTTGAATTCGCATATAGATTCATAAAAAAGGACTGCCCTTTTTGGGAACAACCCTATAATATATAAGGTCGAATGCCGAGTTTTAATAAAACAGCTACTAAACACTTATTCCTATGCTAGCAAGGCAATCTTTCCAACAGATTATCAACCGACTTCCTTTCAAAAACATCGCAGGGTCAAGCATGATAATGACATTAAAATTTAAAACTCGAAATTGAACCATATATACAGAGTTTTGCCCATTTAAACACAAAAAAGCCTCCCGGAAGGGAGGCTTTTTGCTTTGGTCAGCACATAATGTGCCAGCCAGCATTCGCGCTACGCGCTGTTGTCCGACAGTTTTGCACAGCAAAACTGTCAGAGATAAAACGAAGCGAGCTTCGCTTTATCTCTTAGAACCAAACGCTCAATGCTACAGGGATTGCCCATACGAAGTCATCGCCTGCGTTAGCAGAGATTCCAGTAAGACCGTTTCCGTTTGTTGCGCCCTGGAAGCCAACTCCGATGTAGCCGTTGCTAGAAACGTTCTTTGTAACTCCAACGAGGAAGCTGATTGCGCCGTCTTTGTCTCTGCCTGCATTGCTCTTGTAGCGGAGGTCTGCTGCTGCATTAAGTCCGTCCATGATAGCATAGTCAACTCCAGCACCGATTCCGAATGCGCTGTCACCATCGTCTTTTACTTTTTCTGTTGTTTTGTCCTGATACTGAACATATCCACCAGAAACAGAGAACTTCATAGCGTCAGAAACCTGGTAAGAAGCACCAGCTGTGAACTTCATCTTTTCGTTGTTAACATCTATCTCTTTGTCTGCAATTCCGAATCTTGCGCCAACTGTTACATAGAGATTCTCAACTGCGTTGAAGTCGAATGCAACGTTTACAGTTCCAGTCTGTTTATAATCGCCACTTTCTTTATAGGCTCCAAAGAATCCTGCTTTTAATGTACCAAGACCTTCGATTGTGTAAGCAGCTGCATACATACCGTTCTTGAATGTGTCTTCGATAGTATTGTTGCCATTTTTATACTCTGCATTATTTCCGCCCCAAGTGCTGTTGTATACAGGAAGTTCAACTACTGCTACAAGACCGTCAACAGGAGTGATTTTTGCCATAAGACCGTTTGTATGGTTTCCGTTGAAAGTAAGACCTTCGTCTTCTGCAATCCAGTTGCCAGGTCTGAGCCAGTTCCATGAACCGTAGCAGAAGTCGCCACGGAGTCCTGTCTCACCACCATCGAATTTACCAAGAGCAAGCTGAACCTGCTCGATTGGCTTTACCCAAAGATATGCGTTATCGCCAACTTCAAGAATGCTATCAGACTTATCTGTTATTTTTTCCTTATCTTCGTTTGTCATTGCAACGAATTTTGGTGCATTAAAGTAAATGTCAAGCTTGAATCCAGCGTTTCCGTCTTCTGCTGTGCCAGCTACATTTACTCTTGAAGGTCTGATTCCGCCCCAAGAGTTGGAAGTTCCAGTAAGAATGTCCTCGCCGTTAGACGCTACGCCTGTGATGCTGCGAAGCCATGCTCCGAATGT
>NZ_DBKJ01000110.1:3861-4267 GCF_002297325.1 Treponema sp. UBA753
TTTCATCTCTTAGCCTCCTTATTTTTTGCGATACCATACGATATCATATCGTTATTCTACCCCAAGACAATCTATAAGTCAACAAAAAAAATTAAATTTTTGTAACCTTTCGAAGTGCCTACGGTTTGTAGAAGCAACGCTATATTTTCGGCAAATTCCGCGGAATTCTTTAACGGAATCTACGCTTCACTGGCAAGCTTTTTCACCTGCTCCAAAGAAAGACCAGTGCACCTTGCAACCACTTCCGGCGCAATCTTTTCCGCAAGCATATTTTTTGCAGTCTCCTCAACTTTTTCAGCTGCCTGTTCTTCTGCTATGGCAGCAGTTTTTTCTTCCACCATTTTTTCAGCCATTTCTGTTGCCATAGACTTTGCCATTTCCTTGGCTTCTTTTTCTATATCTGCTC
>NZ_DBKJ01000110.1:4344-14753 GCF_002297325.1 Treponema sp. UBA753
TATCTGCTCTCATGGCATTAACCCTGTCTTCAACCATTTCTTTTGCTATGATTTTTGCAAGCTGTTCGGATTTTTCTTTTACTTGGATTCGCATTTCCTGTTCCCACGTCATAAACCTATGCCTCCATTGCGCATTTGTCTTGGCGTACCTCACTTTTTGCTCAAGCTGGTCTGTAAAGTCCGAGGCCGCGTTCAGTCCGTTAAGGAATTTAAAGAATTCCCTTAGGCTTTCCGTGGGCATTTTATCATATTTTGAAGCGTTAAAGAAGACTTTGTGAGTTCCGTCGTTTAATAAAATCTCAGAATTCTGCTTGCAAACCTGATGAAAATCATACACAGGCAGTCCGTTTCCAAAAGCGTCTTCCATGCACAGAAAAATCACGTAGCTTTCATTAAGCTCGCTGTAATCCGCGCCGGAAACAAGGCTGTCAACGTCCATGAGTCCTTGGTAGTACCTTGCGCGCTTAGCAAGATTCGTTCTGTTTGTAGTCTGAATTTCAATATCAAAGCAGCGACCGGTTCCGTCCTTTACATAGACATCAAACCGAATTCCCTTTGAGTCGTAGTCAACTTTAAAGCTTCTTTCAGCCACAGGAATTTCAATCCGCTCAATTTTTATGTTAAGCAGAAGTTCCAGTAATTCCTTGCACAAGTCCGGGTTTGCCGTCATTACCTTGCAAAAGATAAAGTTGTCCGCAAGTGTCGCTCGCTCCCATTTTTCCGCGGGAGTCAGTTCATGCATTTCTTTCATAAATCCTCCGCATATTTAATTGCAGAAAATTATCAAAAAATGCACGTTTTCAGCTAAAAAATCAGTTTTTAAGCAGGGCAAGAATTATTGTTGAAGAGGCAAGCAATATAAGGAACACAGTATAAACTGCGCTAAACCATTTTTTCTTGCCTTTATTGACAATAAGCATTACAAACCCAAGCAAAGTTGCAATGCAAGTAAGGAGGCAAAGATTCACGGTGGCTATTAGATTTTTAGAAACAGTTTCTCTTGCAAATGCCTGAATGTTCACGCTTACAAGTGTAAAAATTGAAACAAAAACACCCATTATTGTAAGAACATTTCCATAAATCTTTTCTTTTAAAGATTCAAGGTCTTCTTTTGCGTCTTTGTATTCTTTCATAAGCTTGTCGTATTCAGGCTGATATTTTCCAACCCCTACAAAATCTTTTTCGTTTCTGAATGAAGCGTCATGCTGCTTGTCGTAAGTTTGCTCTGGAATTTCCTTTAGCTCTTCAAAAACAACCTGTGCAATTCCGAATCCTTTGGCAATTGTAAGAACGGAATCAGAAATATTTTGAACGCGCAAAAAGCAGAATGTTCTGTGCCCCGGAATATACTGAGGACCGTCAACTTTAAGTCCCATTCTCATAACTGAATTTCTTTCAACAATCCGAGCGGTAAGTTGAGGCGGAAGTTCTATTTCTTCATTCGTCTTTATGTAAACCACGTCTCCCGGTTTCATTTCAAAAGACAAAACGCTGTTTTTTTGAGAGTCATATATGCAATCAACAGAAAGTTCGTAGGCAATTCCTTTTAGATTTTCTTCTTTATAACCTGAAACAATAAGTTTTTCCTGCAAAACCAGTTCTTTTATATTTTTGTCAACTAAAAGCATAAAAACCTCTTTGATATGGATTTAAGTATATTCCCTATCATTTTTATTTTCAACAGTTATGTGTTCTTTCAGTTTTTTAATTTCCGATTTTCCATCTGTTGCCTTCGCGGACAAAGCGTTTGGCGTTCACTTCGATTACGCGTCCGTCTTCACCGAGCATTTTTACCATGGAAGTTATTGGGTTCACTTCAATTACGCGGAAGTTTGTGTCGTCGTAAAAAAGCCTTATGCCTTCGTTCGGGAGTTTTTTGCGCGCTTCGGAATACCAGTCGTACTCATAGCTTAGGCAGCACAAAAGGCGTCCGCACTGTCCGCTGATTTTCATGGAGTTAAGGCTTAGGTTTTGTTCCTTTGCCATTTTTATGCTTACAGGCCGAAGTTTGTCGCTTATGCTGTTGCAGCAGTAAGGCCGTCCGCATACTCCAAGTCCTCCTGTAATTCGGCATTCATCGCGCACTCCAATCTGACGCAGTTCAATTCTCATTTTAAAGATTGAAACAAGGTCTTTTACAAGCTCGCGGAAGTCAACCCGGTTGTCGCTGGAAAAGAAAAACAAGGCTTTTTGTTCACCCACAAGAAAATGCACGGAAATGAGCTTCATGTCCAAATGATGATGCTCTACTTTTTCGCGGAACACCTTGAATGCAGACTTTTCAGTTTCTGCAAGTGAAGAAGCTTTTTCAATGTCATCATTGTTTGCCTTGCGCGAAATCTGCACAACATCGCCCGGTTTTATTCCTATGGGAACTTTAGAAACCCCGAGATTTTCTGCAAGGTCAAGCCCGTAGCGTGTGGGAACAATCACTTTGTCGCCGTCATTCAGCTTTCCGCCTGGAAACGTGGCGTAAATTCCTTCAAATGAATACACCAGCTTAAGCTTATAAAGTTCCTTGGGAAAAACAAAATTCCTTGAGTCGGTGTTTTCTGGTTCCTGCGAGTCTTCAAGAGAGGCAAGATCTTCATTTTCTTCATATATATCGTTTTCAAAAATATCAGACATAAAAACTCCAATTGTCTTAGTTTATCAATTATGACGCCATAAGGTCTACAAGCAGACCGCTGATTTCGTTTACACGGGCAAGCATTGCGAACGCTTCTTTGTGCGAACTTAAAAGCCACTTTGCCATTTCGTCCAGTTTCTGATTTATGACCACAATCTTGAACTGCGGATCAAGCGGCTTTCCTTTTCTTGTGAATCCGCGCCGTTCTCTTTTTTTTACTTCAAAGTTGTTTTTTGCAAGGTATCTTAAAAACTGCGACACTTTTCTTCTGTAGTCAGCAAATTCTTCCGGGGTCTGCTTTTCCTTTAGACGATCCGCCGCCATGTCAGCTTGATCTTTTAGGTAGATTGCCGCATCTTCCGTGTCCAGCCCCGCAATTTCCTTGGGAAATCCGTCCTTTTGCAGAGCGAATTCTTCCCGGGCCTTTTCCATTGCGCTGGAAAAAAGTTTCCGTCTTGCTTTGTCTGTCTTTTGTGATTTTTCGTCTTTTTGGGCTTTTTGAGCCTGAGCGTTTGCTATTGAAGCTGCTGCGGAAAAATACAGGCTTGAGGATGTGCCTTCAACTTCCATTTTAAATCCTTATGGACATTGAAGAAATTGCCTTCATGTTTTCTTGCCGTGAAACTGCGGATGCAAATTCCGCACTGTCTGAAAGCGAAATACAGTGGCCGTGCAGCACAACGTCTTCTTCTGAGACAAGTTTTTTTGTCTGCAAATCTCCAATCACCACGCTTGAGGAAAGAAGCTTTATAAAGTCCGGAGCAACAATGTCGCCTAAAACAATTCCGCCTATAACCGTTATGGATTTTGCTTTTATGTTTCCGCGGATTCTGGCATTTTCGCCAATTATAACATTTCCGCTAGCTTCTATGTTTCCGTCAATATCACCGTCAATACGAGCAAATCCGTTTATTTTGACATCGCCTTTTACAGAAGAGCCTGCGCCAAGGATGCTGTTAATGGAAATATTGTCGTTAAAAATAGCCATATTATTTTACGTTGATGTATTTTGCAGGATCTACTACATCTGAACCTATGTGGACTTCGTAATGAAGGTGAGGTCCTGTTGTGATTCCTGTGTTTCCGATTGTTCCAATTATCTGGCGCTGAGCAACCATGTCGCCTTTCTTTACGCGTGTTGTGCCAAGATGGGCGTAACGTGTGTAAATTCCGTGCTTGTGCTTGATTATTACATTAAGACCAAAGCTGTCATCGTAGGCAACTGTAACAACCTGACCGTTTGCAGTTGCAATAACAGGATCCCCTTGCCTCCAAGTACTAAAGTCAAGGCCTTTGTGAATGTACCATTGCTGTGTGATTGGATGGATATTCTGTCCAAATTCCATGGAAATATGTCCAATTCCATTTTTTACAGGCCAGACATTCGGAATGTCAGAAAAAAGCGCGCCTTGGTTTTCAAGCATTTTTCCAATCTGCTCAACTGGGCGAACTGCGCTTTCCAAATAAGCCGTAAGCTGCTTTATGTCGGAAGTTTCCTTTAAAGAGCCTGAAGTTATATCCTGCGTGTCAAACAAAGATGAAAGATCTGAATTTTTTCCGGCTGATTTTGAAGTTCCAGTGTTCTGGTTTATTCCCAAAAGTGAAAGAGACTGGCTTAAAGTTGACTGGAATTTTTTTGCAGTCTGAAGAAGATTGTTGTTTTCGTCTCTAAGCTCGTCAAGGCTTGCAAGAGTTTCTCTGTTTTCGTCTCTGAGCCGTGAAATTTCAAGTCCGGAAGAAGCGTTTTTCTGATTAAAGTAAACAAACGAGCCTGTAATTCCAACTGCAAGAATAATTCCGAGGACAAGCGCAAAAACGTTTGTCTGCACGCTAAAAACTTTTCCTTGCGAATGCGGAACAATCATCAAAGTAAGTTTTCCGTCAAAGAATTTTATGACATTTGCGCAAACCTTGCCTATAGAAACAAAGAAAAGTCTAAAGGCATGCATAATACGGGAAACTATATTTTTTTCTAATCTCTTGTATTTGCGAGAACGCGCCACAAAAATCTCCGTAAAAAACTTTATCCGAAAAGCAGCAAAAGTGCTTCAAAACTTGACTTTTAAAACCACTTCCGAATTACCGAACAAACAGTATATCAAAGGACGTCTATGCTGTCAAACGGACTTCACTGGCAAAACCTAAGGCAAATTACATTTGACTTCAAGGCGTTCCTATGTTATCTTATTAATAATATATCGGATAATTAATTAAAAAATATTAAAATTTTCTAGGGAATCTTCTTTAGAAAAGTCTTTCAAGTTTTTAAGGAAAAGCCATGCAGTTTTTTGATACTCACGCCCATATAGGGTTGATTTACGATGACCCTGTAAGACAGATTAGCGTTATTCAGCAGGCAAAACAAGCCGGCGTTACAAGAATTATAAGCATAAACAATAGCATTCTCGACTTTAAAAAAGAATATGCTTTTCTAAAATCGCAGAAAGGTGTTTACCATGCCGTTGGAGTTGGTCCTTCGGAAGTAAACAATCCCGGCGCAGATTGGATTAAGATAATAGAAGAAAGTGTTTCACTTCCGAATGTTGTTGCAATCGGGGAAACTGGACTTGACTATTTTAAGCAGTACGGAGATAAACGCCGCCAGATTGAGCTTTTTATAACTCAGCTGGAACTTGCCCAAAAGCATAATCTTCCAGTCATAATCCATAACCGCGATGCAGGAAAAGACATATTTGAAATTCTTCAGGACAGATTGCCGGAAAAAGGCGCGATTTTCCATTGCTACAGTGAAGACGCTCCTTATGCAAAAAAATGCCTGGACGCAGGAATGAATGTCTATTTTTCTTTTGCAGGAAACTTGACTTACAGAAACGCCCGCAACCTGCATGAAACAGTTCTTAATATTCCGCTAGACAGAATTCTTTTGGAAACAGAAAGCCCTTTTATGATTCCGGCCGAATTCCGCGAGAAAAAAAGAACGATGCCGGCATATTTGCCTTCAACCGCAAGATTTTTGGCGGAGATGCTTGAAACGGACTTGGAAAAACTTTCTGCCCAGCTTTGGACAAACAGCTGTAAAGTCTTTAACTTGCCGGAAGAATGAGACTTTACCATTCAGTAGACATTGGAGCTCTTCATTTAGGCGGAAATCTCTTTTTAGCACCGATTGCAGGCTACAGCGATATGGCGTTCCGTTCGCTTTGTGTTGAATACGGAGCTTCTCTTTGCACTACGGAAATGGTTTCTGCGGAAGCTCTTGTGCGCGGAAACAAAAAAACAGAACTTCTTATGCGCCGTGCCCCAAATGAAAAAGTTTACTGTGTTCAGATTTTCGGCGGAAATGCGCAGACAATGGCAGAAGCTGCAAAAATTGTCCTTGAAAAAACAGATTGCAATTGCATAGACATAAACGGCGGCTGTCCTGTTCCCAAAATAACAAAGACTGGAGCAGGCAGTGTGCTTACAAAAGAGCCAGAACGTCTTTATTCAATAGTAAAGGCGGTAAAAGAATCTTCTATTAAATATACTTCATTGCATCCAGAACGCGGCAATATTCCTGTAACAATAAAAATCCGCAGTGGCTGGGATTCTTCTAATATAACATGGAAAGAATGCGCAGACGCAGCTTTAAAAGCCGGAGCAGATGCAATAACGATTCATGCACGGACAAAAGCCCAAGGCTATTCCGGAAAAGCCGACTGGGAAATTCAAAAGCAGCTGGTTGATTTTGTTGCAAAAAGAATTCCTGTGTTTGGGAGTGGAGACGCATTCAGTCCGGAAACTGCAAGACTCATGCTTGAACAGACCGGCGTAGATGCCGTGATGTTTGCAAGAGGCGCAATGGGAGATCCTTTTTTATTCAAAAGAACAAAACAGTTTCTTTTAGAAGGAGAATACGAAACAGAAACTCCAAAAGAACGGCTTGAAGCAGGTCTTCGCGAACTTAAAATGAATGTCGCAGAGCACGGAGAGAAAGCCGCTTGTATGCTGATGCGAAAAAAATTCTGCGCGTACAGTTCAGGAATAAAAGGCGGCGCAAGACTAAGAGAGCAAATTGTGAATTCAGTTTCTATAAAAGACTACGAAGAACTTTTTAAGCAGTTTTTGTGAAAAACTTTTGCGCAAAACACATTTTTACTGCACTTGAATAAATCCTTGTTTATCCATAAAATAACTTATTATGGGGCTTTTTCAAATAATTGCAGAGTTTTTCAAAACAATATTTTCTCCTACATCACCAGAAAGCCTCCAGAGACAGGCAGTTAGAAGAATTGAATCTGAGCTGAAAAACCTTGCGCCTGGACTTTACAAAAACGGTCTTGTAATGCCAGATTTTGCAGAAGCTTTGCGAGTGCTTTTTGTAAACACAGCTCCAATTTTTGACATTCTTTCGGAAACTTACTGTTCCACAGATTTAGATACAAGTCGGCACTTTGAAGAGCAACTTATTTTTACAGGATTTGACAGCGAGGCCCGGGAAATTCTTGAAAATCTTCTTTCTTATGAAAATAGAAAAAAAAGCGCGATGGAAGCCCAGTCGCTTATCCGGCATTTTGAAAGTGAGCACAGGCAGCTTGAAAAAGTTGAAAAGGAACTGAATTCTCCTGCATTTATAAAAATTGAAGAGACTTTAGACAAGATGAAACAGCTGAATGACATTTGCAAGTTCAGCTACATAACGGCTCTTAAACTTTTTGATCCAAGCTACAGCACAAAAGATTCCTACACACCGGAATTTCAGCCAGTGCCTATTGAATTGCTGGAAAATTCTTTGCTGGACTTGTATTTTGTGATTGCGGAAATGGACGTTACAAATTCGCTTTACAATGCGGTTCTTGCACTTTTCAGGCTGAAAAAAGGCGGCAAAATTTCAGACAGGGAACTTCAAAGTTTAAAAGAAAATTTCAAAAAAATTCAGTACATTGTAAAGCACATTTTTACCAAGGAAATTCTTTCGTGCATGATTAGAATTTCAAAGAAAAACTACGAGCTTGTTCCAGAACGCGCGGTTTACAACGGAAATTCAAGGCAAAAATACGCTGACTATCTTGAAACACGGTTCCGAACAGACGAAGCTCGTTTAAAAGGCGAAATTCAAGACGCGGCAATAAACAATGAAATAAAGCAAATTTTTGGTGGCGCGCCGCTTGCAGCAGTTCAGGGCTACAGCAAGGACTTGGATTTTCAGCTTAGACAAAGCACGCCGTTTTCTTTTGCCTGGATTACTCCGCTTCAGCTTTTAAAGAATTTTATTTCAGTTTTTTATGAAGAGCACGTAAAGCCGCTTTTAAATGACATTGTAATAGAAGGTTTTTTCAATAATCCTGCGTACAAGTCTGAATTTTCATCTTCCGTGTTTACTTGCAACGATTCGCTTGAAAGAATAAACGCATTCGAGTCCAAATTTACACGCGGAAATGAATTCGATGAAACAAACATCACTTCGCTTATAAGAGACAGCCACAAAGACGCAACATTTGAATCAACGCTGAAAAACCTTATAGACAGAATCAACAGGCAGGCAAAGGAACTGATTCAGACAGAAACAACAAATGTTTTTCAGCTTTACAAAAAAATAAACGATATTCTTATCGAATCCAAAAAACCAAGTTCCGAGGTTATAACGAATTTAAAGGTTCTTATGATTTCTTCAAGAAACAGAGACAATTCCGACTGCATGGAAAACCAAAACGGCCAGTGGAAAGTTTTTCTTGAAATAATGAAGAATTATGTTATAATCGGAAATATAGAGAAGAAATAAAATGGCTAAAAAGAAAGCAATTTCTGCAAAGACTCAAACTCCAGTGGCAAAAGAAAAACAGGTTATTGCCGAGTTTGAAAAGCATATTTACGATTTACAGCAGATGCTTGAAATTTCAAAGTCATTTTGTTCAACAATTGAATTTTCTCCGCTCATTGAATCGATTCTTTACGTGGCGATGGCCCAGATGCGCGTTACAGGTGCGGGACTTTTTATTTCAGAAGAATTCGGCAGCGAATATTTTAAGCTTTCAGAAAACTATTCGGGAATCGCCATAGACCCAACAATTGAATATAAAATTAGCATAGATTCTCCGCTCATTGAATTTTTGTCCAGTTCTTCAAATGTTTTTGCCTTGCATGAGCTTTCTGAAAAATTCCCTGAATCTCAAGAAATAAAAGTCATAGAATCGCTGAATCCTTCGCTTATAGTTCCGCTTATGCTGAAAAATCACTTGAACGGAATTCTTGTTATGGGCGAGCGGATTTTTGTGGAAAATCTTTCTGCTGACTACACAACTTACGAAAGAAATGAAATTCAGACAATTGCTTCTCTTGCTTCGGTTGCGGTTCACAATGCGTCTTTGATTGACCAGTCCACAACCGACATGATGACAAAGCTTCGCCTAAAATTTTATTTCTATAACATTCTTGAGGACAAACTTGACTCGGCATTTTCCAATGAGCAGACACTAAGCGTTATAATGTTCGACATTGATTTCTTTAAGAAGTTTAACGATACTTACGGACATGCCTGCGGAGATTATGTTCTAAAAAAAGTTGCAGAAATTATAAGCGACAGCACAAGGGAAGGAGATCTTGCTTCAAGATACGGCGGAGAAGAATTTACAGTTCTTTTGTGCAACGCAGGAAAAGACGAGGCAATGCTTGTTGCAGAACGCATAAGAAAACGAATTGAACAGACAACGGTTTTTTATGAAGGCCACAATATGCAGATTACAATTTCAGGCGGAATTTCTGTGTTCAACATAGAAACAAATCCTGTTCGCTCTGCAAAAATTTTGGTAGATCAAGCAGACAAAGCTCTCTACATTTCTAAAAGAACTGGAAGAAACAGAGTTACCATTTTTGATCCTTCTTCACAGAATTCAGATTCCGCAAAAGAAACAGAATCTGCATTAGAAAAATCAAATTCATGAATATAATCCGAAAACCTTTCCGTTATACTTTTTTTAATGCGACCTCTATAATAATTGCTTTAAATCTAGTTGTTTTTTTTCTGACAATGATTTTTCCGCGGCTTCAAGTTTATCTTGGAATGTCGTATTTTGGCATTTTGCTTCATTATTACTGGCAGCCGTTCACTTATCTTTTTGTGCATTCAGGATGGAGCCACATTCTTTTTAATATGCTGGCTTTGTTTTTCTTTGGAATTTCCGTGGAACGCGCGGTTGGCTCTAAGGAATTTTTGCTTTTTTATTTTTTGTGCGGAATTCTTGACGGGATTATTTCTACGCTCTTGTATCGTTTTTTTGGAATCAATGTTCTTCTTGTGGGGGCGAGCGGAGCTGTTTACGCGCTGCTTTTTGCCTATGCCGTTATTTTTCCGCGGAATGTGATTTATATCTGGGGAATAATTCCTGTGGCTGCTCCGTTGCTTGTTTTTGTCTATGCGCTGATTGAAATTATAAGCCAAATTTCCGATGGTTCAGGAATTGCACATCTTGCGCATTTGGCAGGATTTGCTGTCGCTTGGATTTACTTTATTGCAAGAATGGGAATTCATCCTTTAAGAGTATGGAAAGACGCATGGAGATAAAAAAGCTGCTTTTTTTTTGCGTTCTGTTTTTATTTAGCGTAAATGCTTTTTGCCAGGCCCCGCTGCAGAATGAACAGATTAGAATTCAAGTTTGGGCGGAACTGGATTCTTTTCCCGGAAAATTTGAAGACGAAAATTCAGTTCAAGAGCAAAAATCGCAATCCAAGCAGGAAGAAAAATCCGACTTTGAAAAACTGTACGGATTTGCAATTGAAAGAACAAAGCAGGTTGCGCCTTTTTTAATGGAAGGACTTTTGTACGGCTGGAATTTTGACTACA
>NZ_DBKJ01000119.1:0-3596 GCF_002297325.1 Treponema sp. UBA753
GTCAAGCTCCGAATATCACGCTCAATGTAAGTTTTCAGATAGTTTGAGTAAAAATCGTTCGGCGAGACATTTCCGTTTGCAACTTCCGGATAGCCGCCTGTAAAAATTGAATTCCATATATCCGAAGCAGAAAGTTCCTTTCCAGAAAATGCGCTGTTTCTCTGCAAAATATAGTCTTTTGACGGAATAAATGGCTGGTCAAAGCTGTCGCCTCGTTTTTCGCGTGCGGAAAGCGGATAAAGCTGCACGATTCCGATTCTTCCAGAAAGGCTCTCTGTCGCTTTTTCCATAAGCCTGAACTGCTGGCTTCCTGTAAGATAATACATTCCGTTGTGCCGGTTCTTGTCAATTTCGATTTTTAGATACCGAAACAGCTCTGGAACATACTGAACCTCATCAAACAAAAAAGGGCTTGGATGAAAATCAATAAACGACTGCGGATCGTTTTTTGCGGACTGCTCTTCCGTCGGGTCATCAAAAGTAAGATAGCCAACAGATTTTTTGTCAGTTACGTTTTTCAAAAGCGTGGTCTTTCCGGTCTGTCTTGCGCCTGTAACAAGCACAGTCGGAAACGACTGAGACATCCGTTCTATTGTTTTTTCTGCATGACGCTCTATAAAAGCCATATTTTCTTCCAAAATTAAGTTTTTTGTGGGATAATCCAAACTGTCACTTTGGATTATCCCACGGAAAAGAAAAAAAGGCAAGATTAGTGCTCTTTTTGTAGGTGTAGGGGCATTAAGCTTTTTACATATCATTTGTTAATATAATGGCTTTTAAGATGAGAATATTTGTTTATGTTAGAATTTCTAAAGAGAGTATTCCTAAAGCCTTAAGTAAGTATTCCTAAGACCCTGAGTGAATATTCCTAAAGCCCTAAGTAAGTATTCCTAAGGCTCTTAGGAAGTATCTCTTCAGGTCTTAGGAAGTATTCCTTAACCTCTTAGAAAGTATCTCTTCAGGTCTTAGAAAGTATTCCTTTGGTCTTAAGTTTATTACAATAAACAAAAAAAACGGCATGCCGTTTAGACATGCCGCAGAGACTTCTTTTCAGAGTCTCTTTTAGCTTATTGTAATTTCTTTAATAAAGCTGCCATTGTACAGGATTGTGTTTGGCTTTGCCCTTATGCTGACCTTGTATGAGCCGCTTTCAATGTCTGCCGGAAGCATTGCGTCAATCCGCTTGTTTTTGTTCCAGATGTAGTTTTCAAGCCTTATTGAAACATCTCCCTTTGTAAGGAAAATTCCTTGCTCGCTGTCATTTTCGTCAAACTTGAGGTACTCGCCGATTATCCTGATTACGTTTCCTGGCTTTGCTTCTTTTAATGCAATTCCATTTACGTTCTGGATTTCTTCTATTGACGGAATCATCTTGTATCTTCCTGACACACGCTCTGTTTTTGTGCTTGCAAGCACTGCCTTTGCTATGGAACTGTCCACGGTGAGCCTTACGTTCAAGTCATGGTCGTTGCCAAAATTATGCGGCTCAAAAGAAGCCAGCTTGTCATTTGCAGTTCCCTTTGCGCAGATATAAAGCTGTCCAAACGGGCAGTGCACTTTGTAGCCAAGCTGCAGATAACGCAGAACAACATCCTTGTACACATTCAGTGCTCCTGTAATGTCGGCTTTTGTTATAGTTGTGTTGTTTTTTGCCATCTCATTGATGAGCTCGTCAAATGTGAGAGAACCGGAGTTTTCCGAATAGAAATGATAAGGGGACTTTGCATTGGCTGTCTTGTTCTCTCTTAATGAAATCTTTAACATAATTTTCTCCTGCCGGGCTTGCAGGCGCCTTGCTTGCCCGGTCTTTTGTTTTTTGAGGCAGAAGTCCGCAACGCGGAGGTTTTATCTGCCGTTCGTTGTGTACAATATACAGCGCAGCAAAGCCCTTGAATTGATAACATTTACGTGCTGTTTTATGAGCGTAAATGTTATCAATTTTGGCTTAGGATTTGGCTTTATCTTCTTGGAAAAGACTTTCGCATTAACTGCGCAAGCTAATATTTTTACAAGGAGGCGGCTATGGAAAATGAGTTGCTTACAAAGCTCTACGGCGAGTTCTGCTCTATGCGTGGAGAAATGTGCGAGTTCAAGAACAGAACTCTTGAGCGTCTGGGGGCTCTGGAAACAAGCCTTAAAAAATCTTCCGCTGAAAAAACAGCAAGAGTTTGCCAGATTGTTTCTATTGGTACAGGAGCGATTGCCCTTGCTTCTGCCGGATTCGCTGTGTTGAAGACATTCTTGGGAGGCGCGGCATGAGGATTCAGCAAAAGTACTTTGAGGAACTAAGAAAATTTGAGGGTGCGCCTTATGTGTGGGGCGGTTCTTCTCCAAGTGGAAGCGACTGTTCTGGCTCTGTATGCGATGCAGTAAGCCGTTCTCTTGGAATAAACCTTCGCGTTACAGCAGATGAATTATATAGAAGATTTTTTACAGAAGATGTAAAAAGCTTTTGCGGCGCAAATTTTTTGTATGCGGCGTTCTTTCTTGATGCGCAGGACAGGGCGGTTCATGTGGCAGGCTGGTGCGGATCTTGCTATGTAAATGTTTCCAGGCTGGAAGAAAATAAATGCGGCGCATTGCGAAGCGAAATAGAAATAAAGTCAATGTATTCTCACTTGAAGATGGTAAAAAGGGGGCTTGCTGTATGACAAAGATTGAAAGCATTGATTTTTCTTATGCAGAGCTTTTTCAGAATGTATTTAAAAGGCTGCTTCTTCTTGCAGGAAAACTTGCAGGGTACAAGGGATTTGCGGTTTTAATTGCGACAGTGCTTCTTAGGCTTGGATATATAGGGGATGCGGTCTGGGCTTCTGTTGTGATTTCATCTCTTTGCGGGGCGGTTCTGCCAAAAGCTTTGGGAAGCTATGCCGCTATGGATTCATCTATGGATGTAGGAGGTAAAGATAATGAGACATTCACGTATAATGCAAAAGGTATGCGCCGTGGTTCTAGTGCTAAACGCAGTTTTTCAGGCGAGTGCAGAAAAGTTGTTTCCAACGGAAAAAGCAGGATTAGAAGCGCAGTTAAAAACGCAGGACTTGCCGCTGAATCAGGCTTTGGGCAATGAAAGCCTTGCAGCTGAGCTTGAAAGAATTCTTGAAGAAACGGTTGATGAAGCCTTGTTTTTGCAGCGGGAGGGACTTAAGGCGCAGTTTGAAAAAGAAAGCAGGCGCATTTTTAAAAGCCGCTCATTCTGGAGAAAAACAGCCCTTTGCGAGCTTGCAGTTATTCTAGGAGCCGCATTTACAGGAGGCGTTATGTACAGGCTTAGAAACTAGCAGAGAGTCCCCTGGCCTTGCCGGGGGGGTATCTTGCCAGTATCCGGCTTGACTATATAATCTATAGGAAAAATGTGATTTTTGTGATAATTTTTATTGGAATTTTGTGATGAATCCTGTATTCTATGAATGTGGAATTCAAATATCCTGAATTTCGAGTTTTGATAAGAACAGTAATTTAAGTGTCATTCCCGTACTACGACACTGCGATGTTTACGCAGTAAACTCGGTCAGGAATCTGTTGGAAATTTTCAATAGATTATCGGGTCAAGCCCGATAATGACATTAAATTATAAAACTCGAAATTTAGGGAAT
>NZ_DBKJ01000090.1:0-4977 GCF_002297325.1 Treponema sp. UBA753
CGGCGACTACAAATATTATATGCAGCGCATTGAAGAAGAACAGTCTGCGGATAGCGAAAAAGTTTTGGATTCAGAAACTAAAAAAGCAGAGCAAAAAACTGAATCAAAACTTTCTTGGGAAGAGCAAAAAAAACGTGATTCTGAGAAAAGAAAAATTCAAAAAGAAGCAGACAAACTTGAAGCCATGATTCTTGAGGCGGAAGAGAAAAAATCGGAACTTGAAAACCAGCTTTCTTTGCCGGAAGTTTATTCAAATGGCGAAACTGCAAAATCTGTTCAATCTCAAATTTCAAAAATTGCTTCGGAACTTGAAGAGCTCAATGCTCAGTGGCTTTGTGCTGCTGAAAAACTAGAGGCGTTTTCATGATGAGAATTTGTGCAATTTGTTGCGCATTTTTTTTTAATATAAATTGAAAAATTACTTTTATTGGATTATTATATTTTCAGTTTAATTCAAGATAGTCTAAATAAAAACTGCCAAAAATAGTGTCAGTTTTTATTTTTACAAGTTTGCGTTGCAAGCTTTTTTATCAACTGCTGTTTCTTACTTTGTTGCGGGACAGCTTAAAAAGTCAAATCGGAAGTTGATATTTTCTCATTGACTTTTTATGGGAGGAACAAATGAAAGTTTTAGTTATTGGTGGCGCTGGATATATTGGAAGCCACGTTGTAAAAGAACTTATGGCAAAAGGCCACGAAGTTACAGTTTTTGACAATCTTTCAAGCGGACTTATCCAGAATCTTTTTAAGAAAAATGAATTCATTGCAGGCGATATTCTTCACCCAGAAGATTTGGACAAAGCGTTTGCCCGTGGATTTGATGCTTTTATTCATCTTGCTGCGTTCAAGGCTGCCGGCGAATCTATGATTTTCCCGGAAAAATATTCAATAAACAACATAAACGGAACTTTAAATATTTTGAATGCTGCCGTTGCCCACAATTGTCTCAACATGGTTTTCTCTTCAAGCGCAGCGACTTTTGGCGAGCCTCAGTATCTTCCGATTGATGAAAATCATCCTAAGAATCCTGAAAATTACTATGGATTTACAAAGCTTAAAATTGAAGAATTCATGGGGTGGTATGACAAGCTTAAGAATCTAAAATTTGCGGCTCTTAGATATTTCAATGCTGCAGGCTACGATCCTGAAGGCGTTATTTACGGACTTGAAAGAAATCCGGCGAACCTTCTTCCTGTAATGATGGAAGTTGCCTGCGGAAAGCGCGATAAACTCAAGGTTTTTGGAAACGACTACGACACTCGCGATGGAACTTGTATCCGCGATTATATTCATGTAACGGATTTGGCTTCTGCTCACGTTCTTGCTTTGGAATATATTGCCAAGAATAAAAAAAGTCTTACTCTTAACCTTGGAACAGGAAACGGAATTACTGTTACAGAAATGCTTGAAGCTACACGCCGCATAACGAAAAAAGAAATTCCTGCAGAATATGTTGGCAGACGCGCAGGAGATCCGGCTCAGCTTACAGCTTCTTCTAAACTGGCAAAAGAGGTTCTTGGCTGGGAACCAAAATACAGCGATGTTGATACTTTGATAAAATCAACCTATGACGCTTACCTAAAGTACTACAGCGAAAATTAGTTTTGCACAAAGCCGTCTGTTGAAACAGGCGGCTTTTTTGTTTTATAATTTTTCAAAACTTTTCTAGGATATAAATATGAATTCTGATTTTGAAAAAATAAAAAATTATATAGAAAACAATACTTGCAGCATGGTGGAGCTTGAAAAGCTTTTGACTTCTATTCCTGCTCTTGCTCCTGAAAATGGCGGCGAGGGTGAAGAAAAAAAATGCGCGGCACTTGAAAACTGGCTTTTGTCAAATGGAATAAAAAAACTTAAGCATTATGATGCTCCTGACTCAAGAGTTCCTGCCGGATTCCGCCCAAATTTAGTCGCTGAAATTCCCGGTGAAAAAAATGATTTTTGTATTTGGGTTTGCGCTCATCTTGATGTTGTTCCTATAGGCGAGCCTTCTTTATGGAATACAAATCCGTGGCAAGCTATTGAAAAGGATGGAAAAATATTTGGCAGAGGAGTTGAAGACAATCAGCAGGGACTTTGCAGTGGAGTTCTTGCGGCACTGAGTTTTGTAAAACAGAATGTTGTTCCCGCTCATACAATTAAGCTTCTGTTTATGGCTGATGAAGAAGTTGGCTCAAAGTACGGAATGAATTTTCTTATACAAAACCACAAGAACATTTTTGGAGCGGATGATAGAATTCTTATTCCAGACGGCGGAGACCATTTAGGACAGACAATTGAAGTCGCGGAAAAAAATATTCTTTGGCTTAAGTTTCATACAATTGGAAAACAAGCGCATGGTTCTCGCCCTGATCAAGGATGCAATGCAAAACTCGCTTCAAGTTATCTTGCTTTAAAAATTCATAATCTTGAAAAAGTTTTCAATGCGCATGATAAAATGTTTGAGCCTTCGCGTTCAACTTTTGAGCCGACAATGCAATATCAAAATGTTTCAGGTGTGAATATAATTCCGGGCGATGATATTTTCTGCGCGGACTGCCGCATTCTTCCGCAGTATTCTCTTGACCAAGTGCGAGCGGAAGTGAATAAAGTGATTCGGGAAACTGAAGAAATTTACGGCGTAAAAATTCAAGTTGAAGAACTTCAGGCAGAACAGTCAAAAGCGACGTCTGTGGAATCTCCTGTTGCAAAAGAACTTTTTGAAGCCATAAAAAATGTCCACGGAATTGAACCTCGCTTTGTTGGCATTGGCGGAGGAACTGTTGCCGCAGGACTTCGAAATGCCGAAATTGATGCTGTTGTCTGGTCAACTATGGATGAACTTGCGCATCAGCCAAACGAGTATGCAATCGTAAAAAACATTGCAAAGGATGCTCTTACAATTGCATATATGGCATGCAGGTAATTTTAAATTTCTTTTATCAAGTGAATTGTTGTCGCAGTGTGCCCAGAATTTCCGAGCCGTGAAGAAAGTTCTGTAAAGCCATTTTTCTTGTACATTGAAACTGCGCTTGAAAACTGCGGGAACGATTCGATATAAAGTTTTTTGTAGCCTGCCAATTTTGCGCGCTCTTCAATAAGACTGAAAAGTTTCGTTCCAATTTTCATTCCGCGTGAGTCCGGGCAAAGATAGAATTTTACAATTTCAGCGCAATCCGCCGGAAGCCCTTCAGTTGGAAAGTATCCGCAGCCTCCAAGAATTTTTCCGTTGTGTTCCGCAATAAAATATTCTGATTTTTTATTTTTGCTGAATGTTTCAAAAAGAAAATCTGTAGCCTTGTCTGAATAAACTGAATTTTCTTTTGGCGCTCCAAACTCTTCAAATATTGCACGGATTATAGAAGCCAGCTGCTCGTTGTCTTTTTTCTGAATCGGCCGGATTATTATTGCTTCTGAAATTTTTCCTTGCATTGAAGCATTTTGCCTTCTTTTTTTATTCTGCGGAAACCAGCCTTTTTGAACTCGCTTTGTCTGCTCTTTAAGTTCCTTTATGCTCCAAAGACACGCGCTTCCCATGAGCGCACATAAAACTGAAACAATTCCGCTTGTAAAAACAGAAACTGCGCAAAATAAAATTCCTGCCGCAAGAAAAACCGGCCAAATTTTTTCAGAAAAATAATATTCGCCTTTTATAACAATCGGATGAAAAATTCCAATTACAAAAAATGACGCAAATGCAATGACTATTCCGTAAAAATTCAACATGCACTTATTTTATAAAATAGATGCGCAAATGTAAAACATTAAAATTTTACAAAATATCTTGACAAATCCCGGGGGGGGTAAAATAGGGGTTGCTCTTTATTGAGAGCCATTTCTGTTAATTCTTGGAGGAATTGTTATGAAGAAGTTTTTGAAAATTTCACTTTGCGTATTTGCTGTGGTGTCCATGTTTTGTGGATGCAAGGCTGACGGTTCGCTTGATGATGAAAAGTTATCTGGCTTGGTAAATTCTGGAAACGAAAATAATAATGAGAAAACTGGAATAAATTGCCTTTCAGCCTACAACTCACCAAGCGGAAATGGAATTCAACTTATGTTTTCCAATCTGCCTGATGGATGTAATGGCGCAGATATTGTGTACAAATCTGAAGATGATGGATATTGGCAGACAACAGCTTATATTGATTTGAGTGGAAATAACAGAACCGTTTATTTTCCTTTTGTTGACAATGGAAAAAAATACAGCTTTTATGCGAATCTTAATCATAATGAAACCGGAAAAGAATCTGTGCGCCTAGGCTACTCGTCTATTGTTGAAGTTGTGGCTAAAGGTGAAAATTTACTAGGTGAAATAAAGATACTAAGCAATCCTCATATTGAAAGGAAATATGAAAACGGAATTCTTAGCTTTGAAGGAATTTCAGTTAAAAATGCAAATTGCTTAGGTGATGTTGTTTGTGAACTTTTTGATGAAAGATGGGGCTGGCTGGGAGCTTATAAAGGCGAACTTTCAGGTGATACTGTTTCTTTTGATTTCTCTGATGAAGATTTGTTATTTTATGATGAAAGAAACTTTCATTATAATAGAAATGGAAGATATAATTTCAATGTCTATTTTTTGACAAAACAGGAAGGGCAAACTGTACGCCTGTTTTTCTACCACACAGTTTATGATTCTGAACCAGGATATGGAAAAAAGGGGGCAAACGACTATTTCACTTATAAATAGCCTCTGTAAAAGAAGCACAAAGGATTTTTGTCAGCACCCCTTGCAAAGAATTTTGGGCAGGGGGCCTTGCAAGAATGTGTCGGCCTGTCTGACGTGCGCACGTAAGAACATGATGTAGAACGCTATTTTGCAGTGCGGACAACGCGGAAGCCAACGGTGCCGTATCGCCTATGTTTTTCTACTGCGTAGTCGATGTACGAAACAGTGCAACATTCCGGGACATCGGCCCAAGAACCGCCATGTGCACCGTCGGAGTTATAGCCCCAGCACCATTCACTTACGTTTCCGCTCATGTCGTAAAG
>NZ_DBKJ01000090.1:5019-6109 GCF_002297325.1 Treponema sp. UBA753
CATGTCGTAAAGTCCGTAGCCGTTTGGCTTTTTGGTCTTTACATCCCTTGTTTCCCCACAATCCGAACCCAAGAGAGCATCAAAAAGGTAGCCATACCATGCCACTTTGTCTGCTTTTTCGCTTCCGGCATAAGTGTAGCTTTCGCCGCCGCGCGCCGCCCATTCCCATTCTTCCTCTGTCGGAAGACGGTAGCCGTCTGCCGAAAAGTCGCACTGTGCTCCGGAGGTCCATTCGTAAAATTCTCTATCATAAACGTTCGGAGTATCTCCCCAAGGAGTTCTTTTCTACTTTGCCGGGTCTGTTTCTCCGCCAATTGCATAGCAGGGGGTAAGCCCCTCCTTTATAGAAAGCGTGTTGCAGTATACAAGCGCATCAAGCCAGCTGACGTCGGTTGCAGAATTGTTTTTTGCATTGTCACCCGTAAGCTCCTTTCCGCTCTTGTTGCGAGCAGGGACACGGCTTGGGTCGCTTCCTATGACAGCCTTGTACTCTCCGCGTGTTACCTCATGGTCGCTCATGTAGAACGGGGCGATTTCAAGTTTACGTCCGCTTACAAATACTTCTGATTCCGGCTTCCATGTTTCTGTTCCGTCAATTGAAACGGCAGGAATTTTTACAAATCCTTCCGGAATCTTCTGGCTGTACATTACAGACGGGGACGCAAAGGCAAAAACTGCGAGCACAGGCAAAATCTTAGCAATCTTTTTCATAAACTTACCCTTAAAAAGAAATTCCGCTGAAAAAAAATCAGCATTGTCTATTTTACCCCCCCCATTCGGGATTTATCAAGTGAGCCCGCGGGATTCTTGAATAAGAGAACATCTTTGGTGGTTGTTGCAGAAGATATAAAAAAAACAAAAAAAATGAGAAAAAATCATATCAAGGTGTTGACACGCTCATGGGAAATGCGGTATATTGATGTCCACCTGCGGCAGTCAGCCGCAAGCTTTTTGAAAGGCATAAATCAGGGATGGACAGCAAAAGCAAGAAACGCTTGTAGGAGAAGCGGTTTTGTCAGCGGTAATTATAGGCAGTCAGATTCGTAAGAGAAATGAGAGGGCCTTTCGAGGCTCTCTGTGCTTGAGGAGA
>NZ_DBKJ01000124.1:0-486 GCF_002297325.1 Treponema sp. UBA753
AAATGGCATAACTTTTCCGCTATTTAATATTTTTGCACGCGGCGGTTCTGCACTTGTAACTGTTGTCGGCTTTATAATGATTTGGCGTTCTTATTCAAGTTTAACTATTCCGTTTTTGGATATTCTTTGGATAACTTTTGCTTCTTTTGGAATTTCGTTTCTGTTGGGAGGACTCCCTGCAGGAGGAGCTTTTGTTTCGCTTTCAGTTTTGTGTACAATTTACGGACGAGGCTTTGAAACAGGATTTCTTTTGCTAAAACCAGCGGCTCCAATAATCTGTTCTTTTGCGGCGGCATTCGATGCCTTAACTGCAATTTTTGGAAGTTATGTTGTGGCTGTAAAGACAAAACTTATTGAACACCACGGAATTAATCACTTTATTTAAGGAAAATATAATGAAAGTTTCAAAATTTATTATTTCAACATTGCGCGATGCTCCAAATGATGCAGTTATCGCAAGCCACAAATTAATGATGAGAAGCGGCA
>NZ_DBKJ01000124.1:534-786 GCF_002297325.1 Treponema sp. UBA753
TGATGAGAAGCGGCATGCTCCGAAAACTTGGAAACGGACTTTACGCTTATATGCCGCTCGGTTTTCGCTCGCTAAAAAAACTACAGGAAATTATCCGCCAAGAACTAGACAAAACCGGCTGGCTTGAAATGAAGCCAACAGTTATTCAGCCTGGAGACTTGTGGAAAGAATCCGGCCGCTGGGACAAAATGCACGATGAAATGCTAAGACCTCAAAACCGTGCTGGTCAAGACATGGTTGTTTCTCCAACTG
>NZ_DBKJ01000124.1:847-7217 GCF_002297325.1 Treponema sp. UBA753
GACATGGTTGTTTCTCCAACTGCGGAAGAAGCGTTCACAGCATTGATTCGCGAAGGACTTTCTTCTTATAAGCAGCTTCCTTTCATGGTTTATCAAATCAACACAAAATATCGCGATGAAATCCGCCCAAGATACGGCGTAATGCGCGGACGCGAATTCATCATGATGGACGCTTATTCCTTTGACGAAAACGATGAATCTTTAGACGAATCATACAATGCAACAGCAGCTGCTTACCGAAGAATTTTCAAACGGCTCGGCCTTAAAACAATTTCTGTAAAAGCCGACACAGGCGCAATGGGCGGATCAGGCTCAGAAGAGTTCATGGTAGAAAGCGAAGTTGGAGACGACACTCTTTTGCTCTGCCCTGACTGCGATTATGCCGCAAATGTTGAAAAAGCCTCTTGCCAAAAAGAAACTGCTTTAGATTCAAATGGTGAGCCACAGAAAAAAACAGAGCTTCCAACAGAAAAAGTTGCGACTCCAAACGTTTTTTCAATTGAAGATATGGAAAAATTCTTTAACCAGAAATCCTCAACATTCTTAAAAGCATTGATTTACAAAGTTTACAACTGCGGAATCAACCTTTCTGCGAACGAAGAATACAAAAATGCAAAAACTGTCACAGAAGGCGGACAAACTTATTATCCGGAAACATTCTGGTGCGTCCTGATTCGCGGCGACCTTGACGTAAACGAAACAAAACTCGCTTCAGTTTTAAAGGCAAGCGGCGCGGAACTTGCAAACGATGAAGATGTTTTAAAATATTCTGGCGCACCGCATGGATTCGTTGGACCAATCGGACTAAAAATTCCTGTTTTGGCTGATGAATCAACTCTTTCAATGCACGACTGCATTGGCGGAGCCGGAGAAAAAGGTTTCCACCTAAAACACATTGAGCCGGGACGCGACTACACTCCATTCATGACAGCAGATGTTCGAACTTGCAAGGCAGGCGACAAATGTCCTGAATGTGGCGGAACATTCTACATGAAAAAAGGAAACGAGCTTGGCCACATCTTTAAGCTTGGCTACAAATACACAAAAGCCATGAACGTTTCATTCCTTGACCAGAACGCAAAACCTGTAACTCCAACAATGGGCTGCTACGGAATCGGAGTAGACAGAACTTTGGCAAGCATCATCGAAGCATATCATGATGAAAACGGAATCATCTGGCCAATGACAGTCGCTCCATTCCAGGTTGTAATCGTTCCAGTAAAATATGACGGAACAATGAAAGAAGTTGCCGACAAACTTTACAATGAACTTTCTGACGCAGGAATCGAAGTTCTTCTTGACGACCGAAACGAACGTCCAGGCGTAAAGTTCAAGGACTTTGACCTTATAGGAATTCCTGTCCGCGTTGTTGTTGGCGAAAAAAATCTTCCTAACGTGGAAATCAAGCTCCGCAAAGAATCGGAAGCAAAACTTATTCCGGCAGAAAACGCAGCTTCAGAAATCAAAAAAATTGTAGAAGCAGAGCTTGCCGCTTTGAACAACTAACATGAAAAAACTGATTATATTTTTTACAAGTTTATTAATCTCTCTTTCTACTATTTTTGCTCTTCCCGGATTTAAGCAAATAATTCCAGACATACCTGGTGAATATATTTATTATAGGGATTTGTCTTTTGAACGAGAAAGCTACATTGGATTTTTAACTTACGACCCGCAAACTTTTTCTGCAAGATACTATGCTCCTGCAGAAAAAGAAGCAAAGCTTCCAGAAAAGGAAGTTCAGATTTTTTTTACAATAAATCCGAAGGCAAATAGGTTAGAACTTACAGGCGAAAAAGTCCTAAATATTAAGCTTTTAACAAGTGAAGATTTAGAAATTGTAAACTATATGCACGATTTGCTATATGAATTTACTGCTCGCCGCATAAAACTTGTAGAGAACAACGTTCTTTCTGGCACTCAAGACGAACTTGAATTTTCAGGAAAAATTACTTCAAATGAAAACTTTGCTCAATTTGGAGGAACAACACAAATCAACTGGAATACAATAATTCCTCTGTTTAACATTGAATCAGTCTACAACGAAGACGAAGCAAAAAAAGTATTTTCAGTTGCAACAATAGGAAGAATTTCTTCAAACGAAGATAAAAGTTTTGAAAATTTTAAAGGCTTTTTTAATCCAAAAATAACCAAAAACCATAAAAATATAAAAATCAAAAAAGCTCCTTCAAAAGAAGTTCAGACTCCAGACGGACAATCCTTTGTTTTGGATAAAAACTGGACTCAAAAAATGGAAAATCTATTCGTTTATGGCGATAATGCGATTGTCGCCTACGCTTCTCTTCCAAACGAAGATTTAAAATTTATTCACAGACAAATGCTTTTAAGTTCTGAATCAACCTTTTTAGATTGGCAAACACTAAAATCTTCTAGTTGGAATAAAAAAGATAAAAATTATATTATTGAAGGAATTTTTTACGATTCAAAAACTTCTGAAGTTACAAAAAACATTAAAATCATAACACCTTTAGAAAACGGATATTCTTTTTTTTCTATTACAACATTTTTAAGCATCTATGAGAAAAATAAAAAATACTTTGATGCAATAGTTAGTAGTTATAAAACAAAATAAATTGGAACAATCAACTAGTTTAATAATCAGAATTTTTATTTCTCTTACATGCTTTATATTTGCATTTCTTTTTGCAAAATCAAGCCGAAAAGGCTCTATTGGTATGGCTTGCAGCCTTGGCGAATTTATGATTGGAACTTGGCTTCTTTTTGACGGAATTCGCTATCTTTTTGTAGAACCATACACGTTAATCACATTTCGTTCATTGGCTTTTGTAACGAGCGAATTTGGAGCATTCTTTTTATTTCTTTCAGCATACAGAATATGTATAAAACCAGAAAAGTATTTGGACAAAAAAATATACTTTTTATTATCGTTTCCCATCGTTGTTTCTTTTTTATATTTTTTTCTTGCTATTTTTAATGGCACGAATTTTTTCTTTTCTTATGAAAACGGAAAAACCTCCTTTAGACTAGCAAGTTATTTTCATCTTGTATATTGCTTTTTTTTAATGCTTTTTTCGGAACTTTTATACCTATATCGCTCTGTTTTTCCTGGTAAAAACAAAAGATTTTTATATATTGTAAATAGCCTTGCTGTAATGATTTTGCTAGCTTCAAACTTATACAAATTTGCAGTAAACAAAGAAATTAGTTATTCTTTTCAGAAATATACAGAATTTTTTTACACTTTCGGCAATTTCAATATAACTTTAATAACTTTTATAACAGTCTATTTTCAAGATGTAAATAAAACGAACCGATTTTTTAACAATCAATTTTTTGATTCCGCTCCTTATTCTGTAATAATATTTAATAAAAATAAAATCTACATAGATTCAAATGCTTGTGCAAAAAGTTTCTTTAAATCTTATGAAATTCAACCACAACAGTTTGATGAGTACAAAACATTATTTCCTGACGAAAAGTTTCAAAAATTAGGAATTCCAAACGACGACAATACAAAAAAAGTGTTTTATCTTTCCGGAGTACAAGACAAACGGCTATACTACGCAGTGTTCACAGAAATTTTTGATGATTCAAACAATATTATTGGTTATTATTTGACAATCTCTAAAATGGAATTTTATACAAATGTAATGCAGCAACTTGAATACTTGGCCTACACTGATAATTTAACAAATTGCAGCAACAGAATTGTTTTCGAAAAAAAATTCTTATCCACCACGAATACTTCAAAAACACAATTTCTTTTAGTCTGTGCTTCTATAAACAATTTAGAAAAAATAAATACAGAGCTTGGAATTACAAAAGGAGACACATACATTAAGACTTTTGTAGACATCCTGCACAAAAATATAAATTCATTAAAAGAAATGCAAAACGAAAATAAAACAGAAATGTTCCGCATGACTGGAACTGTTTTTCTATTTTATTTACCAATGTACTTTCAGGAAAAAATTTCTATTTTCTTTAAGAATATAAAATCCGACTGCTCAGCCTTTTCAAAAACAAAGAAAATTCCACTTTCTTGTTCTCTTGGCTATTCCGTAACAAGCAAAACTTCAAACAACGTTATGCGTTATTTTCAAAAAAGCTACGAAAATATGCTCTTAGATAAAAAAAGTTCATTCGAAACAGACTAGTTAAAACTTGAACGGCTGAGCGGCGAACCAATCCACTGCCCTTCTGTTCCTAGATAGTCTTTTCTTTCGCCTTCAATTAAAAATTGAACGCTTTTTACAGTCGAAAATTCGGTAGCCGTATAGACAATTTGCATAAGCTGCCCGATGCAACCTTCTACGCCATAAGTGTTAAATTCAAAATCCTCGTTAAAATTCAAAGTTGCAATTCCATTTTTTACAGAAGCACCAATAAGCCGAGTTCCTTTAGGAATAAGCGTCATGCAATTCATCTTATTTTCTTCTAAAGAAGGACCTTGCAGCAGCGCTTTTATATTTTCTGTAAGCGGACTGTCCGTTTTTGGCATAGAGCGTTGAACTATTTTTCTGCTAACAGAACCATCAGAATCAATACTTATAAAACAAAGGTTTGCTTTTCTTGTAGTTAAAACTTCTTTTTTTGATTCCGATTTTTCAGTCTTCTTTATTTCTACAGTTTCGTTTGAACTATTTTCTTGCGCAACCTTGTTTTCATCTGAATCTTTTTTTGAATTATTGCTTTCATTTTGATTTTCAACTGGATTTTCAGATTTCTTTAGATTTTCTTCTTCTATTTTATTAATTTCAGCAGGATTTTCAGTTGTTTTTTTAGCATCCGATTTTTTTCCAGTAAGATCTATTTCAATTGGTTCTTCCATTTCTTCGCTATTTTCAGGATGATTCATCACAAACTCTGGAGTAGAAACGCCAACCCGTTCAAAAAAGTTTGTCTTTTTTAAATTGCCAACAATTTTGTCTTTTTTCATAAAGAACAACATTATTAAAACTATAATGGCAACACAGAAGATTGCCACAAGAAGTCCGCTATTTTTTTTATTTCCATTCTTAGCCATACTTTTTTATCGGAATTTTTCGTCGGAAATTTAAATTTTCTTCAAATAATAAAAAATAACCGAAGCCACAAAAAACTTCGGTCATTCAATTTTTCTTTAATCTTTATTTTGGGTCATTTTTGCTTTCGCAAAAACCGGGCTTTCCGTGGTTCCGCTATCGCTCATTCAAAAGCGGCATTTCGCAAAACTCAATCGCCACTTTTGAACGGCTTCGCCGCCACTACAATCCCTTGCCCGTTTTTATTTCGCCAGATATTCGTTGATTCCAGCCGCAGCTTTTCGTCCTTCGCCCATGGCAAGAATTACGGTTGCCGCACCAAGAACAATGTCTCCTCCTGCCCAAACTTTAGCTTTGCTGGTTGCCTGTTTTTCATCAACTGCAATATGACCTTTTGCGTCCTGATTCAATCCTGGTGTTGTCTTAACAAGCAACGGATTTGAACCGTTTCCAAGAGCGACAATCATTGCGTCGCAGGCAATTTCGTGTTCACTGCCAGGAATTGCAACCGGCGAGCGGCGTCCAGAAGCGTCTGGCTCGCCCAACTCGTAAGACAAAACTCTTACGCCGCAAACGCGCCCTTCTTCATTTCCTAAAACTTCAACTGGATTTTCAAGGAAGCGGAAGTTTACGCCTTCTTCTTCCGCATGCGCGATTTCTTCCAGACGAGCCGGCATTTCCTTGCGTGTTCGGCGGTAAACAATATCAACCTGTTCTGCTCCAAGCCGGAAAGCCATTCGCGCCGCGTCCATTGCAACGTTTCCTGCGCCGCATACAACGACGTGCTTCGCCTCGTAAATTGGAGTTGCCGCGTGTTCCTTGTCGTAGCCTTTCATCAAATTTGCGCGTGTAAGATATTCGTTCGCACTGAAAACACCGATTAAATTTTCACCAGGAATTTTCATGAATTTTGGAAGACCTGCGCCAGTTCCAACAAAGGCTGCGTCAAAACCTTTTTCAGTCAAAAGCTGATCCAAAGTGTCTGTTCGGCCAACAAGGAAATTCAACTCAAACTTAACGCCCATTTTTTTAAGGTTATCAATTTCGTTCTGAACAATTGCCTTTGGAAGTCGGAATTCAGGAATTCCATACATCATAACGCCACCGGCTTTGTGGAATGCCTCAAAAACAGTAACATCGTGGCCAGCGCGCGCACAATCAGCGGCAACAGTAAGTCCTGCAGGACCAGCGCCAATAACGGCAACTTTTTTTCCTGTTTTCGGAGCAATTTCCGGCATTGTAACTTTATTGTTTTCGCGTTCCCAGTCGGCAACAAAGCGTTCCAAACGGCCGATTGAAACAGCCTTTTCAGCAGATTTATAAACCTTTCCAACCGTGCACTGTCCCTGGCACTGTTTTTCCTG
>NZ_DBKJ01000124.1:7343-16650 GCF_002297325.1 Treponema sp. UBA753
GCGCCCTTAAAATCTTTCTGGGCAATTTTTGCAATAAACTGAGGGATTTTTACGCCAACCGGACATCCATTTATACAAGGCATATTTTTGCACTGAAGGCATCGATTCGCCTCAACAACCGCCTGCGCCTCTGTGTAACCAAGCGCAACTTCCGCCATTTGGCGGGCACGTTCTTTAGGCTCGCGGCTAGGCATTTCCTGCTGCGGAATTGCCATCCGGTCTTTATTTGTAAGTTCTTTTCCTTGAATTTTTGCCAGTTCTTCTTCGGCAATCTTATTCAGTTCTTCTATAGTTTTATGTGACATTTTTCTATCCTTTATGTTTAGTTTTACTTAAATGCAGTTTTTCACAAAGAACAAAGCGTAGGCAAGGTTCGTGATTTGCGTAGATTTGCAAGCTTTAAGAAAAACACTTTTGTGTTTTTCGATAATTAGGCAGCTAGTCCTGCCGAACTTGCACCATCGAAGCAAATTACGGTTCTTGCCGAAAGCGTTTTTTAATCACTTTGCAAAAACTGACATTCAACATAACTTTTATTTTGCCAAAGCGTCTGCCTGAGCTTCAAGCTTGCATTTGTGGAAATCTTCTGTTTCTCGAGCTTTAAAAGATTTCATTCTCATCATCATATTGTCCCAGTCAACCTGATGCGCGTCAAATTCCGGTCCGTCAACGCAAACAAATTTTGTTTCGCCACCAATAGAAACTCGGCAGCCACCGCACATTCCAGTTCCGTCAATCATAATTGTATTCAAAGAAACTGTTGTTGGAACGTTGTAAGGTTTTGTTGTAAGCGCGCAGAATTTCATCATAATCGGAGGTCCGATTGCAATAACTTCCGCCGGCGGAGTCTGACTTTCGCACATTTCTTTTAAAGGAACTGTAGAAACGCCTTGCCGACCTGCAGAACCGTCATCTGTCATGATTATAACTTCATCGGCAATCGCCTTCATTTCGTCAACATAAATGAGCAAATCCTTTGTGCGGGCTGCAATTACAACAATAACTTTATTTCCGATTGCCTTATGAGCCTGAACGATTGGATAGCATGGAGCAACGCCAAAACCACCGCCAACAACAACAACCGGACCGTCTTTTTTTTCAATTACAGAAGGATTTCCAAGCGGTCCGAGCAAGGCGGCAAGCTCATCGCCAACATTTTTAAGTGAAAGTTTATAAGATGTTGCGCCAACAGCCTGAAACGCAAGTGCAATCCAGCCTTCTTCAGCATTTGCATCAGCAATCGTAAGTGGAATTCTTTCGCCGAATTCTGCATCAACCTGCAAAATAATAAACTGACCGGCTTTTCGATTTCTAGCAATTTCCGGAGCCTCAACTTTCATGTACCAAGTTGCGGAAGCTTCCGACAGCTTGCGTTTTTCAAGAATCTTAAACATTACAATCCTCTTAATACTTAATAATAATTCTAAAGTGGTTTTTTAATTCTAATAGAATAGATACTTATTTTCAATTGAAAAATGACAAAAACACCATAAAATGTAAAATTAAAAACCAATATAAACAGCTGCGTAGGCACCTATTCCTGATGCGCAGAAGCTTCTTGCAAAGTCGCTGCCTTGCACAGACACGCCTACATCAATTTCAAGAATGCGAAGATTTATTACAAGACCTAGCTGCTGTGTGAATACTTTGTTGTAATAATTTGAAGAAAGATTAAACCCAAGCACATGGAATAAAAGCATATCGCAACCAAAATCATATTCTAAAAAGCAGGTTGTTTTCCCATATTTTGAAAAAGGTTCGTTCAATCCTAAGCCCAAAAGACCATTAAAAGAACACCAGGAACCAAAGGGACGCCATGCACATTGAAGGCCAAAACGCATAGGCCGGTTTATAACGTAAGGTTCATTTCCGTAAGAAATGTCAGACATTTCAGATGTAAAAGAAGAAGCGTCTTCTTCTTTAGAAACAAGGGCAACTACACTTTTAGCTTCAAAACCGACCTTGCAGTTCATGCCTGTTGAATATCCAAGCGTGCCAGGAACAATTGGCAGGCGCAAATACGCACCAGCAATAAGCGATTCAAGAACCTTTTGCTCCACAGATGCAGAAATATCAAAACCGCAGCCGGAAGCGACATTTTCAAAAACTAAATCTTTGCAATCTTTATCAAAAATAGGCCGTGTATTAAAGCAGGTATACGCCATTAAATTTGCTTGAGCGAGAGCTTCAATTTTTCCATCCGGAGCATTTTTTAGATATGCAGTTGCGGAAGTTGTTTCTATATGGGCAACAGGAACAAATAGACTTGGTGTAAATTCAACATGAAGTTGATTAATATCGCGTCCAAAAGATAAATCGAGGTGCGCAAAAATATCGGCATTTACTCCGCCATCAAAGTTTAAAGTTTCGTTAAGCTCGTTTCCTTTGCACAAAAAATCAATCAACGATTTTGAAAAATCAACTTTGCTGTAGCCGTCAATGCCAAGTTTTAGACCAAAACGAAATCCATTTGAAAGGTTTAAGTTCATGGAGAAATCCGGCGCAGCATTCATATCGAAAATCAAGCCGTCTTTTGGCAAATCATTTGCCAGTTTTTCAAGGTCAATAACAAGATTCTTTTTCAATAAATCAGTAACACCAATTGCATTATTAGATATGCCTACAGGAGCCTTTACGCCAATTTCAAAATATCTTCTTGGCATTTTCAAGTAGTCGCCGCAAAAGGCTGAAACACAAATAACTATTTGCACTAAAAAAGAAATTATTAGCTTTTTCATAATTATTTTCCTCCCCAAATAGAAACTTCGCCATCTGTTATAACTTCCATAGAAAATGCAATCTTTGCATCTGTAAAGTATGGAACTGTAACCGTGCCTTTTGGAAGCTCTGCGTAAAATTCCGGGTTATAAGGATAAGTTTTTAGCATTTCAATAACATCGCTGCCCTTTATGGCTATAGTATCCTTGCCTAAATCAAGATTGAACTGCTTTCCTGGAAGACCAAAGTAAATTTTAGCGCTGGCATTATTGCTATAATCCAAAAAGTCTTCTGAAACTTTGTATTTTAGATTTACAGAATCAATTACTTCCAAGAATTTTTCATAAGAAGACATATCTGTTGCTTCTGAGCGATTAAAAAAATCTGTTTCTTCAGAAGATTCCTTTCCATTGTTTTTTAATTTTTTTAAATCAAGCTTTGTGTTGTCAGCGATGTCAAAAATCAAAGGAACTATAATTCTTGCTTCAATAGGAATACAAATATCTTGCGCAGTTTCTTTTTTTAGTTTTTCGTAAAACTCTTTCGAAATTTCAATTTCGCTGCTAGAAGCGCCGCCAGAAGAATCTGAAACGGTCATGTCGTAGCCAAACTTTATTGTACTGCTAGTGCTTTTGTTTTCCGAATTAAATAGTTTTGCAATATCTGAAGAATATGCCGACGCTTTGCTTTTGTCCTGAGTCAAAATTACTTCTTTTGAATCGTTAAACTTTAATTCCTGTTCTTTTACAAAATCCAACGGCTTTGATTCAGTTTCAGAACCCAAAATATACACAATTTTTTCATCGGTATTTTCTCCCGATTTTGCATAAAGTTTTCCAGAAAAAGAATTAGTATCCAATCCACTTACGCCTGGATTTATAAAATAAAGATATAATTCTATTTGCTTAAACGAAATGTTTCCAAAATCCGAGAAACTTTCTTTTATAGAGTCAAACATTGAATCAAGGCTGATTTTTGAATCTTGCTCGCCTTTTAAACCGCTAAGACCAGACTCAGACATTTTTACAGTAATCGATTTCCAGTCGAAAATTGGCTCAACGTTTATTAAAATAGAATACGTGTTACCCGGTTCAATGCCAGTCAAGGTTGTGTAATATTCTTTTCCTGCTTCAGGATTTTGCGCAGCACCTGGAAAAGACAATTTTGGTTCAAGCACAAAACTTGTAGAGTCGGTAACGGCTATTTCTTTATCTTGCTTACAAAAATCTTTTTCTTCAGTTTGACTTCCCAACACTCCAGACGCTTTTAATGCAAGTTCTTTGTCCAAGCCTAAAAGCTCGCACTTGTAGCTGACTTTAAAATCGTTTCCACTAGGAAGTTCATTTTTATAAGTAATTTTTAGCCCCGAAGGATTTAGCACAATTTTTGAAACGTCGTTTGCAATCTGCGCGCCAAAGTTGTTTTCAATTTTTTCAATCGCAAATTCATCCTTGTGATTTTTTAAATCTAATACGACTGATTTTAGTTTACTAATGTTACATTCTGGAAGAATTTCAATTTTTATAGGCTCGCCATTTTTAAGAACCACAGATGCATTTTCTAGTTTATAGTTTACACTTCCTTCAAACTTTATTTTGATTGGACTTTCCGAAAAGTTTTTGCCTTTTAAATCATAACTGCGGTCAAAAATTGTCTGCTCTGATTCAGTTTTATTCCAATCATTCTCTTTAACTGAAAGAGATTCTGAAAGTTCAACATTGCGGGAAATAACTTTTAGTCCTTTAACTTCAGACGGAACAGTGGAAGCAAGCTGCACAAAACCGCTTTCTACTTCGCAAGAAACAAAGGATGTATCTGGCGTTATAGTAATCTCATTGTTTATAGTTATTACTTTTTCAGGAAGAGTAAGACCGCTGACTTCGCTTATACAAATATCTTGAAGTTTCGGTGTAATCTTATAGCTTGAACTTCCGCCAGACTCAAAACTGCCGTATACAAAAAGCTCCATTTTAGGAGTAATTGTTTTTCCGCTAAGTTCTAACGAAACTGATGAACTAGTTGAAAAATCAATATTTTCTTTGACTGCAATTTGTGTTCCATCGCTAGCGCAAAGTTCGACTGTAAGATTTGTTGGAACAGAAGACGTGCCTGTCCTCTCAATAAGAAGGGTTCCCGTTTTTAGCAGCATTGTAGAAAATCCGCCGTCTGTAATTTGAACATTTACATCCCGCTTTAGATTTTTTTCTTCCGCATCGGCTTTAGAAAGAACTTGACCTCCAAGCGCGGCTTCGCTTATATCAACAGGCTCAATATTAAACTGCGCCTCGCCATCAGTTCCAAAAAGCATTTCATTTATATCAATTTCATTTACAGTTTCGGCAGAGGAATCTGCAGCAAGTTTTGGAACTTCGATTTTTTGATCAATTTTTTTGCCTTCAAATGTAGGTATATTTATTTCAGAGAAATTTTTATCAGCAAGGTTGATTTTTATGGCTTCAATCGGATAAGAAACCAGATACTGCATTTTTGTATTTCCACTAGGATTGTAAACATACACCTTTGGATCTTTTTCAGTGCTGCCCATAGAAGAGCCAAGTTTTTCTGCAGAAATATATTCTTTTAAATCAAAATCTTTTTCACCAAATGAAAACGAATACTTTGCTTTTGTTTTAATAGAAATAGATTCAGGAATTTCCATTCCGCAAGAGAAAAAAATTGGAATCAAAATAAAAAGACAAAAAAATTTTCTTTTCATAAGCACATCTCCAATCATAAAATATTTTACAATTGTAAATATAATCCAATAACTTATTCAGGTCAAATGCATTGTTACGTACCATTATTACACCAAATCAAAGCGCATTGTTTTGCAAAGCGCCTGCGTATTCTTTTATTTTAGGATGAAAACAGAACTTTTATTTTATTGCATTGAATTTTTTTATACATTCGTACTAATATAAAGTCATGACTGAATTTGAAAAAATGATTGCGGAACAACCATACAATTCTTTTGATTCTAGTTGCAAAACAAAAATGGAAGAAAATAGAAAAAAATTGTATGAATACAACAGCTTGCCGCCAGAACGCTGGGGCGAAAAAAAAGAGCTTATAAAAAGTATTTTAGGAAAAACTGGCAAAAATGTGCATGTAGAGCCTCCTTTTCACTGCGATTACGGCATAAACATTGAAGTTGGAGAAAATTTTTATGCGAACTACAATCTTGTTGTTCTAGATTGCGCAAAAGTCATTATAGGAAACAATGTTCTTATTGCTCCGAATGTAGGAATCTATACAGCAGGACATCCAATCGATTCTGAGATGAGAAAACACGTTGAGTATGGAATCACAATTACGATTGGAAACAACGTTTGGATTGGCGGAAACGTTGTAATTCTTCCAGGCGTCCACATTGGAAACGGCTGTGTGATTGGAGCTGGAAGCGTAGTTACAAAAGACATTCCTGACAATGTAGTTGCATTTGGAAACCCTTGCAAAGTTGTTAGACAAATTACCGAAGAAGATAAAAAATACTACTTCAAAAAGAGGGAAATTTCATCTGATTATGGAAGAAAATAAAATTCTTTTGGTACAAAATCTTTCAAAGACTTTTAGTTTGGAAGCTGGCTTTTTTGCAAAAAATAAAAAAACCGTTTATGCGGTAAACGATGTTTCCTTTGCTGTAAAAAAAGGCGAAACCTATGGGATTGTCGGTGAATCAGGCTGCGGAAAAACAACAACTGTACGTTTAATAATTCAAATGTATAAGCCAACTTCTGGAAAAATTCTGTTCTGCGGTCAAGATATTTCTCAATACAATAGAAAACAACTTAAACTTTACCGCGAAAAAGTAAAATATATATTTCAAGACCCAGCCCGCTCATTAAACCCTAGAATGACAATTTTTGAAGTTCTTACTGCAGGCCTAAAATATTCAGAACAATGGAAAGGCAAAAAAGAAGCTTGGATTTTATGTGAAAAAACAATGGAAGAAGTAGGTCTTAATCCCGAAGACTTAAATCGAAGACCTGCAGAATTTTCTGGAGGCCAGCGCCAAAGAATTTCTATTGCACGCGGATTAATTATGAATCCCTTGCTTTTAATTTGCGACGAGGTTGTTTCTGCTTTAGACGTTTCTATTCAGTCGCAGATTTTAAAATTGCTCGCAGAACTAAAACAGCGTCGCGGATTAAGCTACATTTTTATAACACACGATTTAAAAGTCGCCTGCTATTTCTGTGATACCATAGGCGTTATGTATAGAGGCATTCTTGTAGAGGAAGCTCCTGCAGCCGATTTGTATAAAACAGCCCAGCATCCATACACAAAATTGCTTTTTGAAGGAGCTCTTGGAAAACAAACAGAATCAAATACTGAAGTAAAAACCGTTCTTGAAAATGAAAACTGCTGTCCTTTTGCTTATAGATGTCCAAAGGCAAGCGAACGCTGTAAAGCCGAGCTTCCAGACTTTGTAACAACAGCACAATCGCACAGAACAAGGTGCTTTAACATCTGATTTCTTTTACTTTTTTCTTTGTTTGACATTATTATAAAAAAAGTCTATACCTTGTGCTATGACAAAAACAAGACAAATAGATATGACAACTGGCTCGCTTTTTAAGAACATTGTTGTGTTTGGTCTGCCTTTGATTGCTACAAATATGTTGCAATCTCTTTTTACATTGGTAGATGCCGCAGTTGTCGGCAGATATTCTGGAGCTCTTGCTTTAGGCGCGGTTGGCAGCGCTTCTCAACTTGTATTTTTCTTTGTAGGCTTTATTGTAGGAATTGCTTCTGCAGTGAACGTAATTGTTGCATATTACATTGGCGCAAAAAATAAAAAAGAAACAGAAGACTTCCTTTTTACAGCATTTATTGTTTGCCTTGTCAGCGGTTTTGTTCTAATGCTGATTGCCATTTTGCTTGCGGAACCGATTTTAAAACTTTTGCACACAAAAGATGAACTTATCTTCGGCTGCAAAGTTTATTTTATAATCTATATGCTGGGTTTGCCAGCAACTGCGATTTACAACTTTGGAAATGCTGTTTTACGTTCCGCAGGCGACACAAAAAGACCGTTTTGGTACCTTGCAATTGCAGGCATTGTAAATGTAATTCTAGACCTTGTCTTTGTGATATATTTTGAACTGAGCGTCGCTGGCGTTGCCATTGCCAGCACGATTTCTCAGTGCGTTTCAGCATTTCTAATTTTTAGGGCAGTAAGAAAAGGCATTGGATTTGTAAGATTAAAATTTAAAGGACAAACTTTTCATGTTCACAAAGCAGGAAAACTTTTAAAAATAGGAATTCCGGCAGGTTTTCAAAGTTCATTTTTTGCGTTTGCGAATATGTTTATTCAAATGGGCGTAAACAGTTTTGACGCGCTTGCGGTTTCTGGAATTTCTGCCGCAGAAAAAACAGATTACCTGGTTTTTAACATTTTAGACGGATTTTATTCATCTTGCGCATGTTTTATTGGACAAAACTACGGAGCAGGCAAAAAAGACCGCATTTTAAAAACTTACTTTATCAGCCTTGCTTACGCCGTTGGAGCCGCCACTATTCTTGGACTCTTATTTTATGCATTTGGAAGCCAAGTTATTTCGATTTTTACTAGCGATTCAGAAGCTATAGCTTACGGCTTGCGAAGACTTCATATTATGGCGCTGTCATACTGCATTGCACCTTTTATGGACTGCGCAATAGCGGCAAGCCGCGGACTTGGCAAGACCTCCATTCCTACGGTAATCGTTATCTTAGGCTCTTGCGTTTTCAGGATTATTTGGATTTTCACCATTTTTGCTATGTTCAAAACTATAGAATCGCTATTTTTGCTCTATAGCGTTTCTTGGGCAATTACAGCTTTAGCAGAAATAGTTTACTTTGTTCACATATTCCGCAAAGTTCACTCAAGCCAAGTTCAGTCGGCCTGAGGACAATTAAATATCGGATGCGTAAATATTTTTAAGCCTTTTCCGAATGCTGATTCTAAGTTCTTTTCAGTAAAAATATTTTTAACACAATCCGTTATAATCTTTTTTTCTAAAACAAGCGCTATTTTTTCTGAAAATCTTGCAGCCTTGTTTATATTGTGAATCGAAACTAAAATCCCCTTGTCATGCTCTTTTGCCAATGCAGAAAGCCGCTGAAGAAGCTCGTTCTCGTATAAGGCATCTAAACTGGAAGAAGGTTCATCTAAAAGCAAAAAATCTGTATTCTGTGCTAAAGAGCGAGCTATTCGCACTTTTTGAAATTCTCCGCCAGAAATTGAAAATATATCTTTAGACAAAAGATTTTTTATGTTTAGGATTTTTGCCACATTTTCTACAATATCAAAATCTTCCTGTGTATAACAAAACTCCGACCAGGCAAATCTGCCGTTAAGTATAAAGTCAAAAACTTTTTGATTCCAGGCAGAAACTTCGTTTTGTTCCAGGTATGAAATCTTTCTAGCCCGCATTTTGCTTTTTAGCAAAAAAATGTCAGTCTCTTCAGAGTTTGATAAAAATATTTTGCCAGCTTTTAAAGTGCTTTTTTCAATTCCAGCCAGAGTTTTTAAAAGAGTTGATTTTCCGCTGCCGTTTCTTCCGCACAAACAAACAAATTCCCCCTTTTGAACGCAAATGTCCGA
>NZ_DBKJ01000001.1:0-17696 GCF_002297325.1 Treponema sp. UBA753
TTCCAGACGGAAAATTCATTCTGATGCAGGAAAAACTCAAGGGGATCCTCCGTGAGCACGGCAGGAATATTCAGAAGGAGGAAAAGGCATGAGGCTCAGCGCATTTTCAAAAATCAAAAAGGAGGCACCTAAAGCTTTATAGCAATTATTTGAGCAAAAGCGAAATTGTGCGTGTCACGCATAAAAATAAAAACATAAAAGTACAGAGAGCTGCTTTGTATTATTTATAAGCAGGCTTGCTGGTCGCTTGCAAAAGTGTGGAAGTTTCACTTTCAGGAGAGACAGTCAGCAATGTTCCAACAGCGGATAAAAGCATCGTGTGGTAACGATAGGCTGCTGTTTTTTGATTTTTCCAATAGAAAAATTTTTATTGGAAAAATCTGTTTTAAGAAGGACTGAACTATGAACAAAATATACAAGATAGACGCAAGATTTTATTTTTGCCTTATTCTAGGTGTCAAAGGCATCATTGAAACATCTGGCAATGACATAATCATTGAGAAAATGAACACATATAACTTAAAACTTGCCAAGAAAAACGGCATAGATAAATATATAAAGAACTACCTTTCAGGTGAAAGGGTTTCAGTTCTTTTGAAATGCGTAGGCGCAGCTATTTTTTACAAACATTCAACAAGATATTTTGCACTGACAGAAGATGTGTACCAACTGATAAACACATATAGCGCAAGAAAACTTTTTTCAGACAAAGACAATGATATTCCGGAGCTTTTAAGCAGCAACTTAAAAAAGTTCAATCACTATGACAAGAAAGAAATTTTTGACTATTACCTTGAGGAAGGCAGCTTCTTAAATGTTGATTTTCCGAAAGAACTGAAAAACCTTAAATGGTTTATAACCCATAATGCCTCAAAGAAGGTGAAAGCTGATGCAATATAACATTTACAGTTTTTCCCAAGCAGAAATCACAAGATACAATGACAAGAACCCGGATTACGCAATAGATCCTACTGATATAATAATTTTTCAATGGTTCAAGGACTTTATAGTCGATACCGTAACAAGAAAGTCGGAAAACAAGGATTATAAAGGCATGTGGACTACAGAAATAGACGGAATTGTTTATTTCAACATACGGTATGAGGCGATAATTGACGCCTTTCCGATATTGAAATTCCAGTCGCTGAAAACAATACAGAGGCGATTCGACAAATATGTAAACGGAAAAATCCTTCTTAAAAAGACAATATCGCACGGCAAAAAAGGCCTGTTCACATATTTCAGTCTGACAGAACTTTTCAAGTCATTCTACAGCGACAGCTCAAAACCTGAGCAGAAAATAAATCCTCATAAGGAAAACACCAGCTTTGCTTCGGACAAAAATGACCAGAGCAAAGAAGGTGCTTCAGACAAAATTGTCCAAAGCAAGACCGTTGCTTCAGACAGAAATGTCCTATGCAAAAACGCTGCTTTGGACAGAAATGTCCAGAGCCTTATATATAATCCGTCTATCAATTTAAATTCGCTCACTACTTCTGGTTCTTCTAGCGGAAACGCATTTTCAGACACCTCTGAAAAAACATTTGACACAGCAAAAGCAGCAGAAGCAGATTTTTCAAAAGCAATAGAGAGGCTGTTTGGATATAATCCGAAATTCAATCCGAATCCTTATCCTGATTTTATCAGCAATATGCGAAAGTGCGGTATTTCTGAAAAGTTCATAGCAGAATATCTTGAATGGATTTATGAAATTCTCCAGAAAAAATGCAAGAATTATGACAACTTTCCGAGCTACTTTTTCAAGTCGTTCACCTCTGAATTCTATATGGCAAGATTCTCATTTGAAAAACAAAGGCAGGAAAAAATTCTTGCAGAAAAAAAGGCAAGAATGATTATATGTCCTGTATGCGGAACTTTGCATGATAAAAATGACAGGGAATGTCCGAACTCTGAGTGCAGGCTTTCAAAGGAAATGATGGAAAGCTCAAAAGATGTAGAGCACTCAAAGGCAATATTCATACTTAAAAAGCAGGACAAGCAAAAGTATCTGCAATATGAAGGAGCAATCGCAGCCGTATTTGAAAAATATCCTCTTGCAGTCCGTTTTCAAGACAAACACAAGGCTGAGGAATATCAAAAAGAGATATATATGATTGAACAAAAATACCTGAATTTATCAGTCTGTTAGGACTGTAAAAATAAAGCGTCATGGAGGAATAATATGACAGATTTGAATTCAGTTTGTCTTGGAGGCAGACTAACAAGGGACTGTGTGCTTGAAAAGACACAGAACGGAATGAGCATTGTAAGGGTGTCTATGGCTATAAACCGAAGCATGAAGAAGAAGGACACTGAAGAATGGGTTGACAAGCCTGCTTTTGTAGATTTCACGCTCTTTGGAAATTACGCAGAGTCAATGTTCAAATGGCTGAAAAAAGGCACGTACATAAACGTTGAAGGTCATCTTGACACAGACAGCTGGACTGACAAAGACGGAAAAAATCATCAGCAGCTTAAATTCGTAGCGGAGCCTGGAAAACTCAACCCGTGGGTCGGCGGTGCAAAGAAAGAAGCAGCCGCAGAGAACACGGCTCCAGCAGCGCCAAATGGCTATGACAACGTAATGGATTTTCCGCCAGATGAAAGCGGAGCAATCTGCTAAGTAAAAGGATTAAATATGAGCGAATACATGGCTATTACAATAAAAATGGAGCCTTATGAAATGGAGTATGCCTGCCATATTATAAAAAAAATAAAAGAGGCGGACAAAAACAGTGAAGACAGCATTATATTAGAGCCGTCTGAAAAACAGTTAGTTCTGTCGGTATTCAATAAGCTCATAATCTCCGGCAAAAGAAAAGCAGAAAAGCTGGAAATGCTCGGCAATGAGTTCAAAAACATCATTGATTTCGGAACCCATTGCTGACAGTCACTTTATTTGTTTCTAAGGACTATTTATGAATACAATAAAATCAATAAGGACTAACAACAACGAAGACTCATGTTCTAGGGCAAGGCAATTCATCGGAGTTCCTGTCATCGGAAAGGACGGAAAACTTCTAAACGGCGAAATAAAATACCGCTTTGAAAACGAGGAAGAAGACACTATATGCAGGTTCAGAGACGGTCTGCTTGACGGCAACATCTATGACGAAAGCGGAAACTTGCTGGAAAAAAGGCCGGCGCTTGAGTACGGATTCGGAGGAACTGAATACTGGAGAAACGGTGTTCCAGACGGATTCCCTGCAATAGTACAGAACTTCGGATATTACGAGGAAGACTGGCAGAACGGAAAAATTCAGGAAATCCGCAATGAAGTCGAAGTGGAACCAGTAGAATAAAAGTATTAATCTTGACTTTTTATGGGAGATAAAACTATGGGCAAAAAAGATTATTTTGAAAAAAATGAAAATGCAGAGGAACTTTCCTTTGAAAACTTCATGAAAAAAAACGGACACAAAATAAAAAGAACTGTAAAAATAATTCTGTTTGTAATTGCCGCTCTTGTCTTAGCCGGAAATTCATGCTCAATAGTACAGCAGAGAGAAAGAGGCATTGAGTATTTCTTCGGCAAAGTAAAAGGCGATGTGATCCAGCCTGGAATAAAATTCCACATTCCGTTCGTTTCTACGGTAAAGAAATACTCAATATCACCACGGACATTTGAGACAACTTTCTTTGTAGGAAATGACGGAGCGATAACAAAGGATATGCAGACTGTAGGAACAACAGTAAACGTAAAATATGCCTATGATGAAAACAGAATCATGGATATTGCAAAACGCTATGGCGACAGCGTTGTAAGCTCGGCAATGCAGTCAAATATAATAGCAAGCGTAAAGGAAGTTGTAGGTCAGTATTCCATCTACGAGCTTGTGGAAAAACAACCGGAAGTCACTTCAAAAGTCGCAGAATCAATGCTGTCAAGAATGAAAGACTATCCTATAAGTATCAGCCAGACAACAATCACAAACTGGAACTGGTCTGAGGATTTTGACAGACAGATAAAGGAAACCGCAAACAGAACCCAGCAGGTAAGACAGGCTGAGCAGGAAGCGAATATCGCCGCAGCAAACGCACAAAAGCTTGTAAAAGAAGCGGAAGCAAAAAAACAGGCTGCCCAGCTGGATTCAGAAGCACAACTCATAAAGGCACAGAATGAAGCCCAGGCTAAGAAAGCAGAGGCAGACGGAATTGCGTATTACAACGCAAAAGTCGCCCAGAACATGAATGTCCAGCAGCAACAGTGGAAACACGAGGAACAGATGGCATACTATGAAAAATGGGACGGAAGTCTTGTTCCGCAGTATGTGCCGCTCACGGCAGCTGGCGGCATCGTAAATTTGCCTGCAGCAAAACAATAGACAAGCTATTTCCATAGCCTTATTTCCTGTAAAGGTTTAAGGCTGTGGAAAACATAACGAAGGAAAACTATGAAAAAATCGGCATCAATCTTCATTGAACATAACGGAAAAACTCGCAAACAGCTTGATGAAAATGGAAATCCGCAGAACGGCATCCGTGTCTATGCGAAAGACTATGACAAGGGAAAGAAAACATTAATAAGGTTCAGAAACGGTTTTCTTGACGGAGATTTGTTTGACAGCAAAGGAAATTTCATCATGCAGAAACCTGCGGTTGAATCAGAAGGCCATCAGGAATACTGGAGAAAAGGAAAACTTCACAGAGACAATGGAGAGCCGGCAGTCATTTCGGAAGGATTTTCCGTAAAAGAATGGTGGCTCGACGGAGAAAGACAGGAGCATGACTAACCAAGCAAATATTGTTGAAAAGAGCAAATGAATTTCTAATATTTTTTTTGATTTTATTATTTACTTTTTTCAAATATATGATATAATCAAATCAAAAGAAAGAAGCGTATCTCTTGATATGCCGTTATAAAATATTTATGGAGGAAATAAAATGTATTACTGCCCTATACCATTCGCAGGCATTTCCGGACTTTTTACCATAGCGCTGATTGTAAGATACTGGTATATAGTTATTCCTATTGTAGTTGGTTTGCCAATAGGATTCATTCTTTTTCTTAATTGGTTAACTGATGATCCATCTCACCGAAAAGAAATGCGGGAATTAAAAAGAAAGATGAGAAGATATTATAGAGGGGAAAAATGAAAAAGATTTTTGTGTCAATTCTTGCATTGTTTTCACTTATAATTTGCAGCTGCAACTTAAACACAGATGACAAAGGCTCTCTTGTTGTAAGAAACGAATCTGAAAATGACAGTGTCTATATCTCTGCCGTCTATGCAATGGAGTCCGAAGCTTCCGGCTATCAGCTTGTCTGGACTGGAAAAATTGAAAATAATTCCAGCGAGTTCATAAAACTTGAACCAGGAAAATATGCTGTAAAAATAGAAGCGACAAACAGTTTTTATGGCGTTCTCGAAAGTAAAACTATCCATGAAACAGGTTATAACATATACAAAAAACTCGACTCAGATGGATTTATAAACGTAATTTTCGACGGTAAAGGGGTTTATTTTGAATAATAGAAAATCATTGCCTGGATATTTAGTGCTCAGCATAATTTCATTGATTATAAGTCTGTCAGCCTTGTTCTACCAAATAGGTATTTTTGATTTCAACAGATTAAATCCGCTTGCAATAAAAGATAAGATCGATGAAAACTTACCTGTTAAAAAATATATTGTCTCTTCCGAAAAAATGATTTTTATGACTGAAGGAGAAATTAAAACTGTCGATATTATTCTTGTAAATGGAACTACAGAAGAGAACAGAACCGGCTTTAGCTTTGGAATCAATGATAGCGGTCAAAAAGATGTGATAGTGATAGAATCTTCTACAACTCCAGAAAAATTGACTATAAGAGCATTGAAATCGGGCTTTACATCACTAACTGTCAAAAACAAATTTGCTGACAATTTTAATGAAGTGAGAATTTTTGTTTATGTTAAGACAGCTTCATCTCTGTCATCAGAATTATCTTAAATTATCTTTTAAATGTATTTTTTGAAAGGCTGCTGAAAAACAGTTACCGCCAGTAACAACTTTTTTCAACAGTCTTTTAGTATCATATAAGTTTAACGGCTAAAGCCTTCATATTGTCCTTTGAATCCGTAGGTTTTAACCTGCTTTTTCAAGTCCTTTTCCTCTTCTCGCCTTCTGTGTTTTTCAACCTTCCGAATATGAGTAACAAGCTCTTTCAGAGGCATTTTATAAACGACATTTGTCTTTTCATTGATGATAATCGCCCGGTTTGGAATCATATTCTGAGAAACTCTTACAATCTTGAAATCAGATTTCGGAATTACAATCTTTTTATTGTCAAAAGTTTTCATGGTCATTCCAAGAGGAATTGTGTCCCCTACTTTCACACCAGTATCCTCAATTTCTTCTCCAATTTTCATCTCATTAAAATCCTTGTTCATGTCCTGGATAATAACATTGTCTCCATTGAAGTGAAATTTCAGAACTTCCGGAGAAAGCTGCTTTTCTTTTGAAATCGCTTCAAACTCTTTCAAAAGAAGTCTTGTGTAAGAATTCTTTCCATACAACTTTTCATAGCTTTTTTTCATTTTAGCAAATCGTTCCTGATCTCTTTTGTTCAGGCTTTTGAACATCTCTTTTGCAATATAAAGAGCTTCTTCAGGATTTGAAACCTGCCTTATGCAGTGGACACGAAAATTGTGCATGAAGTTTTCAGCCGTAGTCATGCGATAATTGCCTTCGTCAAGCAGCATAGCTTTATTGTAGTCCTGATGTCCTTTAACCCAGTCCCATGTATTATCCTCAACGGTGCGCTTCATTTCCTCGAATCTTTCGCAGGCATTTATAAGCTTGTTGTATTCCTGCTCATAAATAATCAAATCCTTATTGGAGCCGTCTTTCTGTGGAATGGAAAGCACAACCTGATTCATGCTGTTATTAAGCCGGTTTTCAATAAGTTTTGCAAAAACAGCGTTTTCTATTATATCCGTCTTTCCTGTCTTTTCATTCGGATGCCCGAACTTTGGCAGCACGGTATTGACTTTGTAGGCATTTTCCCTGCTGAATCCTCTGGTAGAAATATTCTCTGCCCTATGATTGTTTTCATTCACCGACTCCCGGCTTTCAGACTGAGAGATTTCGCCAGTTTTCTTTTCATCTTTAGGAACAATTTCCCTGTTTTTTAAAAGCTCAATCTCTTTCTGCTGCTGAATGTTCTGTTTTATAAGCTCCTGATTCTGTTCAGTCAGTTTTTGAATCGCATCTTTAAACTGCTGTTTTTCAGAATAGTTCAGTTTATCTGAAACAGCATTGTCTGCGCTCTTTTCTTCTTTTAAGGCAGAAGCATTATCATAAAGCTCAAAATACTCTTCATTCCGCTCTTCACCGAGCGTATCAATGCCGTTTTCCTCATCAAGCCAATGAGATTTTCCGTCCTCGTCAATGTAGCCAGATTTCTGATTCTGTTCCGCCTCATAGTCTCTTTCCATCGCAGCTTCACTCATTCCGCCATTTGCAAGAACCGCTTCAATCCCATTGTCCACGGATTCATCCCGGGACGGACTATTCATATTTATCTCCCTGTTCTCATTAAACAAGTCCTTTACAGGAAGCGACATGAATTCTTCTATAAATAGGCGTTCATTACCAAGTTTTTCCTTTGCAAATAATCCATGCTCAGAAAAAAGATACTCATTGAATTCTTTATTCCAGTCGATGGCTCTGTCTTTAGCAATCTCGCCGTCTTCTCTTGCGATTCTTTCAAGAACTTCCTGCGTCATTTTTCCGCAAATTCTTGAGTGAACCTCACTGAGAACAAGGTCATCATTATCCGCTATGTCCGCATAGTTAGAGTCGCTTTTCACTTCCTGCCAGATATGAGTTTTCCTGAATACATCCTTGCCTTTTTCCCAAAGCTGAGGATTTGTGTTTTTCGTATACTCATCCCAAAGATGTGTGTATTCGTGAATTGCCACATCGGAGTCTGCAAAATCTGGATTGAGATAGATTTTTCCGTTGTAGGCAAATCCGTATGTCGTGCCGTCGGACACTGTATATTCAGACAAGACAGCCTTTTCTGCTCTTTGATTCTCATTTATTTTATAGCCTTGCGATTCAAGCCACCGCTTCATTTGAGTTTTATTTTCAGGCTTTACATAAAAACTGAACAAGTCGCTTGCAATTTTGTTCGGCTTGTCCTTGTAGACTCTTATATTCTGGTTGAAAATATTGAAATATTTGTCAAAATTATCCTTTGTTATCTCAAGTTTTCCACCTTCAATTTCGCCTTTGGCTATCAAGTCTGATATTGACAAAATTTTGCCTTCATCATAAGATTTGTTCCATAAAGGCAGGGACTTTTGTCCTGCGCTGGAAAGAAACTCTTCTGTTTCTTTCACCACATGGCTATATCCGTCTTTTAAGTCGAACATAGCTACTCGGCTGGCTTCCTTATCCAGATAGATAATGTCGTCAGCCGTTTTTATTTGCTTCACAAGGGCTGAAATTGTCTTGTTATGCAGGCTTGCCGCAATGTTCTGCCCATCCTTAAAAACTATGATAGACTCAACGGCTCTTTTGTGGTCGTTGTCCTGATTTATAAATGACTTTCCATATACATGGACAGGCTTGAAGCTTTCAGACTTTTCATCGAATGTTTCCTTTTCCAGAACTATGGAAAGTTTTGTCATCGTTTCATAGATTGCCCCCATAAGATTGTTTCTGTCAGGCGGACACAGACGGACAAACTGATTTCTTCCCATTTTTATAGTCTCAACAGGAGACTGGATAACGCCATCTCCAAAAATCCTTACATAATTCTCCCATGAATAAACAACATCTTTTAACGGCTCGGCAGTTTTATCCAAAGCTTCAGATAGAATGTCTCTAACCTCTTCATTTGCACGCAGGACAGAATTGTTATCTGACTGCAGTTTCTCAGACTTCTCAAAAGATTCTGTCATTCTTTGGATTAACTCATCACTATCTTTCAGTTCGGCAAGCGTGCTTTCAAATTCCGTTTTATCGCTGATAACTTCAATTCCGTCTGATTTTAATTTTGAAAGAACAAATTCTGTCGCCTTTTCCTTGCTTTCAGACTGAAAGACCGCCGCCTCTACCATTTTCATTTCCCATGGAAGCTCGTATGGAAAATCTTTAATTGCCTTATGATTTACATATTCCTTCTGAAATTCCTGCTGTTCGGGATTCCAATGTCTGGCGACTATCCATCTTGAGATACAGTCCGTCTGAACCGCAAGAGTTTTCATGTCTGTGTCATAATCATTTCTGGAAGAGGCGAACTGTCTCAATACTTTCTGCTCCTCTTCTGTTGCATATCCATAGACTTCACGGATATTTACGTCTATCAGGTTGTCAAGGAAAGCCGCATCTGTGGGAAAATCATTATCGCTTCTTATCAATTCTTCCAAAGATTCACCGCTCTGGAATCTGTAAGTGTTTACATCGGCTATATATTTTTCCGCTTTTTGGCTGAAAGAGCGTTCTTCAATGATAGATTTTGCAGCGTCGGCAAGCTCTGGATATTCAAAGGCATCTGTATACCTTGCAATCACTTCCTTATTATTGGACTTCAGCGCATCATAAAATTCATCAGCTTCCTGCACGGCATCAAGAACATTGATAGCCTCGACTTTCTGATAAGCGCTGCGGAATTTCTTGAAAATCTCAAAGCGTTCCTTCTGCTCTGCGTATCCAGGATAATCTTTTGTATAAATATCTTTGACATCTCCAAAACTCTGTAGTATATTATCTACAGAATCCAAGTAGTATGAGTCGGATGAAGTTCTGGCTTCCTTGTTGTGCACCTCAGCGAGATTAGTTCGCTGTTGTTCAGCAAGGACTTGGATTTTTTCTTTGTTTCCGTAAATCATTTTTCCCTGCTGAATCCAGTGAATCCAGTCCATGTTGTCACGGTTAAAAAGACCTCGAATATCAGAAACTTCATAACCTCTTTGTTTTTGATTAAAGAACACGCCCACAAGAAAGTTTTTTCCGTCTTTTTCAAGATTTACAATGACATTCTGGGATTTGCTCTTGTCGCCGTACTCAAATACTACCACAGGCTCTTGCAAGGCTCCAACAAGCCCCTGTATATCCATTATGTCAAAAGGATGGTTTCCCTGGGTCGCTTTCATTCTTAATCTTGCGGCCGCAAGCTCGATCCGGTGCTCAGCAGGAAAACCGCAGTTCTGCAGAATTTCGCCAGGTTTTCCAAGGTTGAAAACATGGGAATCTGGAAGCTTTCCATCGTTGAACTTCTCAAGCTCCAAGTCAAAGGAATCTTTCTTCTGCTCAATATTCTCTGAAATACTCTCATTTGCGTTGAAATCTCTTTTTTCTGCCATATCTGCCATAGTTTTATTCTCCTTGTTTGTTTCAATATTTTGATTTACTCTATCTGAATAAATTGATTCTTCTTCAATTTTTCTCTCATAGTTTTCCGAGTCATCAACGATTATTTCACCAGCTTCAAGGTCGCTGAAGATATTTCCGTTTCTGAACTGGGAAAGCTCAAACGTTCCGTCTGGATTTTTATAAAAAATGTCCTTTACTTTGCCGGTATCCTGTGCAAAGCGTTCGCATACCAAGAACTGTTTTTTTGAGTCAGGAAAAAGGACTATATTCTCTGAGCCGTAGTTGCGGCCAAGATACTTGAGCTTTTCGGACAAAGCGTATTCATTCTCAAACTCGAGGGTGCTCAAATGCTCAAAGGATGAGACGACTCCGTTTCCTGTAAGAAGAAATGCCGGAATCCAGTCCTTTTTGTTCCATGCGTTTACTGAGTCACACTGCTTTGCAAATTCCGCAAGCTCAAGCATGGACTTCATGGGTATTCCGTCCGCAGCAAAAGCAACCTGCCTGCCATATTTCGTAAGGCGGACTTTTTTTTCAATAGCGTCAATGGGCTTCAATTTGCCGTCAATAAGCGCATTCCACTGATTTGTTTCTGAAGTCCAAAGCCCATAACTGCCATGGTCAAGAATAATGTGGCCGCAAAATGAGTTGCTTCCGTCTGATTTTGCGAAAAAATTTAAAAGATAACTCGTCAAATCAATATCAGCTTCAGACGGCTCAACATAGCCCGAAGGATGATTGTGCAGAAAAACGATTTTAGAATTTGTGTCATCAGCATAGTTTTTCAGGTCATAAAGGAAACGGTTGTCAGGCTTGATTCTTGTTGATGAAGGTGTCTGCGAAGTAACCGTCTTATGGCGGATTATCTGTCCGTCCTTTATAAAAAGATAGCGTGCCGTTTCATAGTGCTTGTCCGAATAGATTTCCATAGCCCTTGAAAGCGCCTTGAAACCATCCATCGTAGGCTTTCCATTCTTATCCACATCAAACCGCTTGCCGACAATATCAAGAATTGCGGCAGGATTCTGCTCAAAAGATATTATTGCGTTAGAAACAGAATTTTCTTTTTTGCCTGTGTCGTATGATTGCAAATTTTCCATAAGCTTATCCTTCTAAGAAAGTAAAATAAAAAAGCTAATACTTCTATTCTATTTTACTCTACAATTTTAAATTTTCATCTTCCTCTTTCTTCATAGCCTTTCAAGGACTTTTCTCTCTTCTGCTCTGAAATCGGAGTTACAGCCTTGTTCAAAGCCTTCCCAAGTGAATCACCGTCTGTTGCGCCAAGGTTTTTCATGAATTGGCTTATATATTTCTTGTCATCATCAGAGAAATCTTTCATCGCAAGCTTTCCGGCTTTTAAAACGCTTTCCACAGACTTGCGCTCATTTTCTGGAAGCAAATCCTTTATTCTGCTGACATACCGTCTGCCGATATTTTCAAGCATATACTGCTCATGCGCATCATGACATTCCTTTTCTGTTACAGATATGCGGCTTTCTTTTCCATTGAGAAGATTCACTGTCGCTTTTACAGGATAGCCTGCGAATCTTTCCTCGTCTGTTCTTGCAGGAACATAGTAAGTAAGGATATTTTCCTTTCGGCTTACAGCATAGTCTGAAATTCCGTAATGCTCCATATAGATAGACTGCCGCTCTTCATCAGAGGTTGCCTGCAAAAGACTGGATGACAAACTGTTTGCATTATAAGCGTCGTTAAGGTTCTTTAACTTTTCAAGAGATTCAGGCGAATAGACATCGTATTCCAATTCTTTCGCCTTGTATGCCATTTCCATGGCGAACTCCACAATATCCTTTACCGTCTGGATTTCTCCATGCCCTGTGTAGTCCTCTGAATTATCATAAAGACAGAGATTGCCCTTTTCCTTTTCAAGATATACACGGTAATCCTCATACTCAAGATATTCGATAATGCAGCCGGCAATCTCCTCAGAAATTTCAGGCTCTGCGCTGCTGTTTCTATAGCTGTTCAGGATTTCAGCAAAATCTTTCGCATCATCTGTAGTGAAAACTTTTCCGGGCTTAGGCTCAAGGTCAAATGCTTCCCTCACTGACATATCATAGTTTTTATTAACAAAAAGGTTGAAATGGTCTGCGAGTTTTCTTTTCAGCTGAACATTATTAATAGAAGAAAGTGAATCCATTTTCATGGAACTGACTTCATTCATGTCCTTGTCGAAATGGATTAGGTAGACTGGCTGCTGCATAACGCCGTCCGCATTGAAGTCGCTCTGTATTCTCAAGATGTCAGTGTCATTCCAGACTTCAGGAAATTCTTTTCTAAGCGTGTCGGCAGAGAATTCAGAGCCAGCGGAAATATTGCAGATGAAGCGCACAGCAATGCCCAGCTCCTTGAGTTCTTTTCCTGTATAAACGGATTTTTCCGCATCCAAGAGCGCATCATAAATATTTGAGGCTACCGCATAGACATTTTTTTGTGTGAATTTGTCTACAGAATCTTTTAATTCAGAAAAGTCATATTTTTTCCCATATTCTTTTATAAGGCTGTTGCAATACCGAATACATTCAGTTTCCATTCCGATTTTTTCAGAAAGAGAAAGCATAGGATTTACAGAAAATTCCTCATCGTTTGCAATGCTTTTTTCTGCAATATCCATAACTTCCCTGCAGAACGGTGAATTGTTTTTTATTCTTTCCCATTGTTCTTCAGGCGCATTTTCAACCAGCCATTTCAAATTGTCTCCAAGATTCGCATCAGCTGCGGCGGTTTTCAAAGCTTCGTCTATGTCAGCGTCTTTTTCAATAAGATAAGACCAAACTTCTGGTTTAAAATCAGCGGTACAGAAAGCCTCTGCCAAAATATGACCAAGGAACTTTGATTCAGAATAATCTGTTGCGTATTCCCTTCTCTGCTGCCACATCTTTTTATCATACAAAAATAAATCTGTTTTTACCGTTATGAGATTTTCTTTCAATTCTTTGTCTCTGTTTATATGGAATTTATGGAAATCTCCCCAGAGATTATGCTTCTGATAGTCGTCCATGGTGATAATCCCAGCCTCTATTGAGCTTGTAATATCAATAAATATATCAGATTTTGGTTTTTCTCTATAGCCTGTAAAATTTTTGACTTCCTCAATGAATTTACCGCTGCTGTCAAAAAGATATGTACTATATAAGGAGTTCCTAACTTCTACCAAAAGATGATTTCCAGTTATATCATCAGTAAGCAATACAGAATAAGGCTGGTCAGGATTGTTCCATTTTTTTAGATTTTCTTCATCAAACTTTTGCGCTGAATCTTTCAGCTGTTCCGGCAATGTATAATCTGTTCCTGTTCTGTCTTTGAACCTGTCAATTTCAATATTTAAAGCCATTTCCGCTTCTGAAAGAATATAATCTTTCAGAAGCTCCCTGTTTTCCGGTGAGTCCACATAGCTGTAACAGCTCATAGGGTCATCGTCACTGAAAGACAGCTTGTATGAAGGAATGACCTTTATTCCATCTTTCTGCGCCTGGACAGCGGCCGCTTCATCGCTGCCAAAAACACCCATATCGTCAATGCGCTGGATTACTTCAACTCCGTCAGGAAGCTCATCAGATCCGGCTATTACATATCCCTTGCAAGCCTCTTCAAAATCCCAGCCGTTTTCCAACCCGATTTTCATCTGCTCCGAATCAGGCCGGACAAAAACAAGCGAGTCAATGCCGTTCTCAACGGAATCTTTTCCTTTCAGAAGGATTTCAAAATCATGGTTCAAAGATTCCGGTGCATTTTCAGAAAAACGCTCTACCGCCTCCAAAATATACACGCCTTTTTCAGCTGCTGAATACTTTTTTCCGTTGAACGGCTGCTTCACATCTACAGTTCGCCTTGCAATTTCAAAGGCGTTGTCCAAATTAGAATAAAGTCTTATGCTTTTTAAAGTTTCAGAAAGAGCTTTTATCATTGAGTCATGGCGAGAGATTTCTGTTTCAGAAGCGCTTTTATTTTCAGGACGCTCTTTCCAATCGCCAAGAGAATCAATCGTATTTGCCACCAGCATTTCAAGCCGGCTTGCATCAAGAACATCATAGCGGTAGCCCCTCTCGCCTTCCATGTCATGCCACAACAGCTCGCCCTTGGTGTTCTCTACAATCTCTTCCGCCCACTTTGACTCCATCTCGGACATAACGGCTTCAATGCAGTATTCAGGAATTTCAAGGCCGAGTTCAACTAAATGCTCATATAGCTTGCCAGGATAAACTTGAATATGATATTCCAGGTTTTCCTCAGCAAAGACATTCAGCTTGTTTTTGTATTCTTCAAGAGATTCTTTTTCGAGGTATGACAGGTTTTGACTTTCAAGACGTTTATCAAGTTCCAGAATTGTCTGTTCGCACAATTCTTTAGGAGAAAGCTCTTTTGATTCATTTTCTGCAGCAAGCAAAATGCGGCCGTCTGAATCCTTAAAAAGATTCTCGTTTCTCTCTCCGAAGATACGGATAATTTCGTCAGCAACATCCTGCTCTACAGTATCGCCGTTAGAGTAAAGATAATTCATCACGTCCAATGCTGTTGCATCTTGTGCTTTTTCAGATTCAGGTATTGGTCTTTCTTCTCTTTTCATTTCAAATTCTTCCATAGAGTTATATTTTTCTTCAAGACGTTCTCCGCCTTGCCAGTTTATAAACGCACCGTAATTTTCTGTAAGATCTTTTTCTATATTTTTTATCCACTTTTCAACCATTTCTTTTGACTTTTTGATGTCATTGGGCACAGGAGCCGCAAAATTAATATTGAACGAATCATTTTTTGGAGAAACCTTATCGTCGAAATACTCGGTCTCGGCATCATTTTCGTTAAAGCCGTATTTTGCCTTCAGTTCATCAAAAACTTTCCATCGATATTCTTCTTTTTTGCCGTAATCATTTTCAATCTCTTTGGGAAATGTAAATCCACATGGGAATGTAACAGAATGAGTGACAGTTATTTCTTTTTGCTCTTCGTGAATTTTTTCAGCCATTGCCTCCGAAACTTCAAACTCATCAGTTTCCATGTGATTCATATAGGCATAGGCTGTTTTATAAAGCTGCTCGTCAAGCTTGTTTCCGAATTCAAGAATTTCTTCTCTGGACTTAAAGAAAGAGCCTTCCCTTTCATTGAACTGCTCAACAGTCCTGAAATCGTCATTCTGTCCTTCATCCCACATGGCAATATCATTTGAAAGGGCTACGGCCTTGCTTGTTTCATAATCCGGATATTTTTTTTCAATTAAATCCCATTTCTTGCTTTCCTGTAGGTGAACAATGTATTCATAGTCTTTTCTTTGCTGACTGCCTTCATCAGAAACAGCGGCATGGTTTTCTGCAAATGATTTGATTATATCAAGGACTTTTATAGGTTCTTTTTCAACAGAACCTAATGCAGAAATATGCTCTACAGAGCCGTCTTTTCTTATTTTCAAGAAATCACCAGAATCACCAGGAGCTTGAGTCCAGTCTTTCCCAATATTGTCAATTATGGCAAAAACCATTTTGTCCTCAATTTGATTAGCAGGAACATTTTCAATTTTTGCAAGAAAATCTCGGATAATTTCTATGTCACGCTTTTCTCTTGAATAAGGAGGAATGACAATTTCATTTAGTTTTGCTTCTTCAATCAGCTTTTCTCTGTAAAGTTCCTTTTCTATCGAAATGTTTTTTCCACTCATTAAGTCTTTCATTGGCATAGAAAGAAAATCCCTCATTAAAACAAGGTCGTTTAATTCAATATCAAGTGTACTAAGAATTTCCTTTTTGATGTAAGACCAGGTTTCTTTATCCCAGTCAATTACAGAATTTTTTGTAAGCTCGCCATCTCGCTCAGCAATTTTTGTAAGAATTTCATCCGCCATTTTTCCGCAAATCCGTGCATGAACTTCGCTCAAAAGAAGATCGTCATTATTGGCGATGTCAGCATAATCCGGATCGCTTTTTACATCGTTCCAAAAATGAGTATTCTTGAAAATATACTTTCCTTTCTGCCAAAGTTCAGGATTTGTCCGTTGTGTATAGTTATCCCACAGGTGAGTATATTCGTGCAAAGCGACTTCTGAAGTTGCAATTTCCGGGTTTAGATAGATTTTACCTTCATAAGCAAAGCCGTAGACAAGACTGTTTTGTTTGTAAAAGAAAATTTCATTTTCATTGACATAATCAGACTTTTGCCTTATTATGAATTTAAGATGCTTTTGAAGATTTGAGACTCGCATATAGAGCGCAACCACTTCTTCAGGGGCATTTTTTATTTCCAGGTCATTCTTATAAATTAAAAAACCTTTTTTAACCCAGTCATTTACAAGAATATTTAAATTTTTTCCATAAACTGCTGTAACCCAATTTGCCTCAACTTCTTTTCTGTTTTTATTAAAATGAAAAGAAAGCATCATAGGGTTTCCTTGTTTGTCAAAAACATCATAAACACCAATTAAATAAAAATGTTCAGGATTTGCTGCATTCCCTTTGGAATTAAATATATAACGAGGATTGCTTATATTTTTGAAAACTTCTTTTACTTCTTTTTCTGTAAATTCACCTTTATGCCCATGTGTTAATCTTTCGCCATATTTTTCTTTTTCAAGAAACAGGGCTCGTGCAAGTTTTTGTTTATAAATATTTACAGGAAAATTTTCTAAGCCAAACTCTTTTAGCAAGAAAGGTGTTTCTTTAGATATATTTATGTATTTGTTGTAAACATTTACATCATTGATTGTAACTTTATCAATTTCAGAATCAAGATTTTCGTTATTTACAGAAACAAATAAATTTTCAACTTTGTTTTCTTTTTGCATTTTTTGAAGGATTTCCGCACTGTCTAAAATCCTATCAAACTCCGCCTTGTCAGAAACAATTTCGATTCCAGCAGCAGAAAGTTTTTCTTTGATAAAGTTTCTTGTACTGCCTATTGCGTCATATCTTTTTTTGAAATTTTCCGCATCATAGTCATTTACAGTTTTTTCTGAAATATCTTTCTTTTGTTCATACTCCTTTATTCTTTTTGAAATTCCGGATTTTGCCTCTTCTAAAAGCTTTATCTGCCTCTCGTCAAAGTTTTTGTGAATATCATAGTCTATGTCAGACACTATTCCATTTTCAATATGAATACAGTCAATGGAATAATTTTTAACCTGGTTTCCGTCAAAAGAAATGTTCAGACGATATTCTTTTGATTCATCTGCTTTCAAACCGAGAAGAGAATTGTCGAAATTCATGGAATAATTAGAATCTTCTGTTTCGTTTTTTCTTATATTATGGACAGAAGAAGCAAGTTCTTTTGATATTCTGTCAATTTCCTGCTGTTCACTCTTCTTCATTTCGTTCTCAAATAAATTCAAATATTCTTTCTTGGCATTTTCAGACATTTCATCTCCCATAAAAAGTCAACGA